>NZ_JASCXL010000093.1:0-36599 GCF_030010595.1 Streptomyces sp. CC224B
CCCCCGCCCCCCCCCCCCCGCGTGTGGCCGCCCCCCCCCCCCGCCCCCCCCCCCCCCCCCCCCCCCCCCCCCCCCCCCCCCCCCCCCCCCCCCCCCCCCCCCCCCCCCCGGCTTCGGTCCGGCGTCCGGCCCGCGGCGGGGGAATGAAGGCCTTCGGAGCGGGGCACCCGCACGGTGCCGCACAGGCCCGAAAAGGGGGGCACCGTGTCACCGATCTCATCTCGTGACGCTCTGGTCATCACGGCCGGGGCCGCCGCAGGAGCCGCGCTGGCCACGCGCTGGGTGCAGCACCGCGCTCTGCGCCACCGCCGGGACCCGGCGCGAGGCGCCGGCCCGGACGCGGTGGAGCGGCTGCACCTGGCCTTCCGTGACCCCACCGCCCGCGCCGCCCGCCCCAAAGAGGTACTGCGGCAATACCGGAGCGGGCTGTACCCGCTGTGGTTCGAGCCCTCCCCGGGGGCCGCGGCGAGCGGGCCGGAGCCCATGAGCGTCTGAGCCCACCGGAGCCGGGCCGCCGCCGAGGGGGCCCGCCGGACCGGTCGCCCGCCGCCCGCACCCTGCACATGAGCGGGTGCGGGCACCGTACGGCGGTCCCCCCCCAGGCCTGACCAGGCGTCAGGAGGCGGTCGGCAACGCCGTCTCCAGGCCGCGGGACGCCACGAGCTGCGCGCTGCCGTCGGCCAGGCGGTAGCACAGGCCCACCACGGCGGTCTGGCCGGCGGCGACCTTCTCGGCGAGCACCCGGGAGCGGTCCAGCAGCAGGTCGACGGTGTTCCTGACGTGTTCGGCGAGGATCTCCTGCGGCTCGACCCGCCCGGCTGCCCGGGCCGCCAGCACGCTGGGGGTCACCCGTTCCACGACGTCCCGGACGTACCCGCCCGGGCTCACGCCGTCCTCCAGGGCGGCGCACGCGGCACCCACCGCGCCGCACGAGTCGTGGCCGAGCACCACGACCAGCGGGCAGCCCAGCACGTCCACCCCGTACTCGACACTGCCGAGTACTTCCGGACCCGTGACGTGGCCCGCGGTGCGTACGACGAACAGGTCGCCCAGACCGCGGTCGAAGATGATCTCGGCGGCCAGCCGGGAGTCGGAACAGCCGAACAGCACGGCGAAGGGCTGCTGACCCGGTGTGATCTCGGCGCGGCGGGCGGCGTCCTGGTTGGGGTGCTCGGGGGCGCCCGCGACGAAGCGCTGGTTACCGGCCAGCAGCAGCTCGAAGGCGGCACGGGGCGTCGGTGTCTGCATATCGGTCATGGCAGCAGCCTAGAGACAAGGCCGGCCGGGGCCGAGGAGGGCCGCCTGCCCGGCGTCGGCACGGGGCGGGCGCCCGCCCCGGCTGTGACGCCTGGTTACTATGCTCACTTCGTGCCGGAGGCGGGGGACCGGACGGAGACCGGAGGCGGAAGCAAGGGGCCTGGGAACATGTTGAGAGAGGTCACCGCGACCCGCTATGTCGAGCCGCTGCACTCCGGGGGCTCCGTGCCGGGAGTCGTCGAGGCCGATGACCTCGGGACGTACGTGCTGAAGTTCACGGGTTCCGCCCAGGGCCGCAAGGCGCTGGTCGCCGAGGTCGTCGTGGGCGAGCTGGCCCGGCGCCTCGGCCTGCGCGTGCCCGAGCTGGTCCTCGCGCACTTCGACCCGGCCGTCGGCGCGCACGAGCCGCACCAGGAGGTCCAGGACCTGCTGCGCCGCAGCGCGGGCCTGAACCTGGGCATGGACTACCTCCCCGGCGCGCGCGACGTCACCCCCGACACCGAGCTGGACGTGGACCCCGTGGAGGCCGGCGAGGTCGTCTGGTTCGACGCGCTGACCGCGAACGTCGACCGCACCGTGCACAGCTCGAACCTCATGGTGTGGCCCACCTTCGGCGTCCAGGAGCCGAAGCTGTGGCTCATCGACCACGGCGCCGCCCTGGTCTTCCACCACCGCTGGGACGCCACCTCCGTCCTCGACACCGCCGAGAAGGCCTACGACCTCCGCCGGCACGCCCTCGGCCGCTACGGCCCCGACGTGCGCGGGGCCGACGCGAAGCTCGCACCGCTCGTCACGGAGGACCTCCTGCGCGAGATCACCGCGGAGGTCCCCGACGCCTGGCTCGCCGACGAGCCCGGCTTCGGCGGCCCCGACGCACTGCGCGCCGCCTACGTCACGTACCTGACGGCCCGCGCCCGCGCCTCCGCCGCCTGGCTGCCCACCGACTTCCCCTCCCGCGCCGAGCTCGACGCCGAGACCGAGCGGCGCGCCCGCGCCACGGAGGCGGGCCGCCCCGCCTGGCTGAAGAAGGTCCCGAACCTGCACGGCAAGCCGGACCCGCGCCCGGCGAAGCGGTACCCGTGACGGGGGCGGGGCGGTCCGGCGGGCTCAGCCCAGCCGCTCGTACGCCGGCAGGGTGAGGAAGTCCGCGTAGTCCGCGTCCAGGGAGACCTGGAGGAGCAGGTCGTGGGCCTCCTGCCACGTGCCCGCGGCGAAGGCCTCCTCGCCGATCTCGGCGCGGATCGCGGCCAGTTCGGCGGCGGCGACCTCACGGGCGAGGTCGGCCGTGGCGGCCTGGCCGTTCTCGAAGACGACGCCCGCGTTGATCCACTGCCAGATCTGGGAGCGGGAGATCTCGGCGGTCGCCGCGTCCTCCATGAGGTTGAAGATGGCGACCGCGCCGAGGCCGCGCAGCCAGGCCTCGATGTAGCGGATGCCGACCTGCACCGCGTTGACCAGGCCGTCGTACGTGGGCTTCGCGTCCAGCGAGTCGATGGCGATCAGGTCGCCCGCGGCGACGCTCACGTCCTCGCGCAGCCGGTCCTTCTGGTGCGGCTTGTCGCCGAGGACCTTGTCGAAGGACTCCATGGCGAGGGGCACGAGGTCGGGGTGGGCGACCCAGGAGCCGTCGAAGCCGTCCCCGGCCTCCCGGTCCTTGTCGTTCTTGACCTTCTCGAAGGCGACCTTGTTGACCTCGGCGTCCTTGCGGGACGGGATGAACGCCGCCATGCCGCCGATGGCGTGCGCGCCGCGCTTGTGGCAGGTGCGCACGAGCAGTTCGGTGTAGGCGCGCATGAACGGGGCGGTCATCGTCACGGCGTTGCGGTCCGGCAGCACGAACTTCTGCCCGCCGTCGCGGAAGTTCTTGACGACGGAGAAGAGGTAGTCCCAGCGCCCCGCGTTCAGGCCGGAGGCGTGGTCGCGCAGCTCGTAGAGGATCTCCTCCATCTCGTACGCGGCGGTGATCGTCTCGATGAGGACGGTGGCGCGGACGGAGCCCTGCGGGACGCCCACGTGGTCCTGCGCGAAGACGAAGATCTCGTTCCAGAGGCGGGCCTCCAGGTGCGACTCCGTCTTCGGCAGGTAGAAGTACGGGCCCTTGCCGAGGTCGAGCAGGCGCCGGGCGTTGTGGAAGAAGTACAGGCCGAAGTCGACGAGCGCGCCGGGCACGGGGCGGCCTTCGGCGTCCGCCAGGTGCCGCTCGTCCAGGTGCCAGCCGCGCGGCCGCATCACGACCGTGGCCAGCTCCTCGGGGGCCTTCAGGGCGTACGACTTGCCGGTGCGGGCGTCCGTGAAGTCGATGCGGCGCTCGTAGGCGTCGATGAGGTTGAGCTGGCCGAGAACCACGTTCTCCCAGGTGGGGGCGGAGGCGTCCTCGAAGTCGGCGAGCCAGACCTTCGCGCCGGAGTTGAGCGCGTTGATGGTCATCTTGCGGTCGGTGGGGCCGGTGATCTCCACGCGCCGGTCGTTCAGGGCGGCGGGGGCGGGCGCCACCGTCCAGGAGTCGTCGGCGCGGATCGCGGCGGTCTCCGGCAGGAAGTCCAGGCTGGAGGTGCGGGCTATCTCGGCGCGGCGCTCCGCGCGGCGGGCGAGGAGCTCGTCACGGCGTGGCGTGAACCGCCGGTGCAGCTCGGCCACGAAGGCGAGGGCCGCGTCGGTGAGGACCTCCTCCTGCCGGGGCAGGGGCTCGGCGTCGACGATGGCCAGCGGGGACGGCGCTGGTGCGGACATGAGCTGTCACTTCCTTCAGCGAGCGGGCGGCCCCGCGGCACGGCACTGAGTGCCGTGGCGCCGGAAAACGGCTGCGGGCGCCGTCTGGGGTGTCGGGCGCTTCTGAGCAGTGGATACTAGTTTCCTCATGGTGGAAGTTCAATGTTTTGTTGATGTCGAGATTCTCTTCGTCGACACAACGCGGCTCCGAGTGCCACCGCCGTCACTCCCAGTGGAACAGGGCGCCGCCGCGGTGGCCAGGGTGCCGCCGCGCGCGGCTCACTCCAGCCGCTCCAGGTCCGGCACCGTGTCGATGTCGTACGGCTCGGCGACGTCCCCGCACTCCACGAGCGTGACCGCGCCCGCGTGCTCCCGCAGATAGGCGCGGGCCCCCTGGTCCCCCGTGGCGGCCGCCGCGACGCCGTCCCAGTGGTCCGCCCCGAACAGCACCGGATGGCCGCGCTCGCCGTCGTACGCGGCGGCGGCCAGCGAGGCGGGGGAGCGGTACGCGGCGAGCAGCCGGGCCACGGCGGGCGCGCCGACGCCCGGCTGGTCGACGAGGGTGACCAGGGCGGCCCGCGCGCCGGTCCCCACCAGCGAGGCGAGCCCGGCGCGCAGCGAACCGCCCATGCCCTCCCGCCAGCCCGGGTTGTCCACGAGGACGCACCCCGGCAGCGCGGCCTGTTCCCGTACGACGTCGGCGGTGGCCCCGAGCACGATGTGCACGCGCGCGCAGCCGCCCTCGCGCAGGGCCCGCGCGGCCCGCTCCACGAACAGCTCCCCGCGGTGTTCGAGCAGCGCCTTCGGGCACCCGCCGAGGCGCCGCCCGCCGCCCGCGGCGAGCAGCAGCCCGGCGACCTCGCCGGGGGCGGCGGAGGCGGCTGGGGAGGCGTCCGGGGCCGTGGCGGGGCGCGGCGGAAAGGATTCAGTCATGACCCTTGCTTACCGCATGGCTTCTGGGGACCCTGTTCCGGCCGGGCATGGCCGAAAGGTGCGGCTGCCGCACGACGTGGTGCGAGGACGAGGGGGAGAGCTGTGTTGCGGAGCATGGGACGGAGCATGGGGCACAGGGCGGTGCCGGACGGGTACGAGGATCCGCGGGTCACGGAGCTGCGGGCGGCGGTGTCCCGCTTACGGCGCGAACTCGCCGCCCACCCCGGGGAGTTCCCCGACCGCGCGATCGCCGAGGACGAGCTGGCGGCGCTCGCCGCGATGGCGGCGACGGGCGCGCCCGAGCCGCGGCGGCTGCGGCGGTCGCTGTTACTGGTGGCGGGGTCGATCGGCTCGGTGAGTGCGCTGGGGCTGGCGCTGGCCGAGGTGAGGGGGGCGGTGGAGGCCTTCCGCGGCACCTGGGGCTGAGCCCTTTCATCGGCCTCCGGCCTCGTCCTCAAACGCCGGACGGGCTGGAACTTTCCGCGGGGCGCGGCTGAGATCCGCAGCAGCAGGGGCCGGGGTAGAGATTTTCAGCCCGTCCGGCGTTTGAGGACGAGCGCGGAGCGCGATTCCCGGGGGTCCAGGGGGCGGAGTTCCTTGGTTTCGGGAAGGGGCGGGCTTGGGGAGCCCCCGGCAGGGCCCCGCCCCCGCCGCTACGCCACCCAGTCGCCCGCCACGGGCGGGGCCCAGGGCCCCGCGAGGTCATCGGCCGCCGCCGCGGCGAGCCGCGCCACGGCCTCCTCCAGCCGCGCCGGCCCCACCGTGTACGGCAGCCGCAGCCGATGCTCGTGCGTCCCCGGATCCGCCCCGAACCGCCCCCCGCCCTCCACCCGCACCCCCCGCGCCAACGCGGCCCGCGCCAGCGCCGAGGCGACCGGCGCGCCCAGGTCCACCCAGAGCGAGAGCCCGCCGGGCGGCACCTGCCAGCGCCACTCCGGCAGCCGCCGCGCCAGCACCGCGGCGAGCGCCTCCCGCGAGGCCCGCAGCGCGGCGAGCCGCTGCCGCAGCACGCCGTCCACCCCCTCCAGCAGGTGCAGCGCGACGAGCTGCTCGATCACCGGGGTGGCCATGTCCGTGGGCACCCGCGCCATCGCCAGCTCCGTGATCAGCCGCGACCCGGCCCGCACCCAGCCGACGCGCAGCCCGCCCCAGTGCGACTTGCTCAACGACCCGACGGTGACGACCTGTTCGGCCACGCCGTGCGGGGCCAGCGACGCGAAGGGCGCGGGCGGCTCCACGTCCAGGGCGATGTCCGCGATGGTCTCGTCGACGAGCAGCCAGGTGCCCGTCGCCCGGGCGGCCTCCAGGATCCGTACCCGCTGCTCCCGCGCCATCAGCGCGCCCGTCGGGTTCTGGAAGTCCGGTACGAGGTAGGCGAGGCGGGGCGCCGCCTGCCGCAGCGTGGACTCCACCAGGGCCGTGTCCCAGCCCGCGTCGGTGACCGGCACGGGGGCCGCGCGCAGGCCCGCGCGGCGAATCGCGTCGAGCGCGTTCGGGTACGAGGGGTTCTCGACGAGCACGCGGTCGCCGGGGCGGCCGAGCAGGGAGAGCGTCAGGGACAGCGCGTGCTGGGCACCGGTGGTGATCAGGACCTGGTCCGGCAGCGTCGGCAGGCCGCGGCGCGTGAAGCGCTCGGCGACCGCCGCCCGCAACTCCGGGAGCCCGTACGGGTGGTAGCCCGCGGTGGGCGCGTGGAGCGGCAGCCGCGCGGCCGCCGCCGCGAGCGCCGCGCCCAGCTCGGCCTCGGGCGCGGCCGGCGCCGCGACGGCCAGGTCGATGACGTCGCCGCCGCCGTCCTCGACGGCGAACGCCGCCACGTTCGCGGGGTGGCGGCCCTCCGGCAGCTCCGTCCACGTGCTCGCCCCGCGCCGGCTGCGCGCGAACCCGCTGTCGCGCAGCAGGTCGTACGCCGCGGTGACCGTGGCCCGACTGACACCCAGTGCCGCGGCCAGCTCGCGCTCGGCGGGCAGCCGCGTGTGCAGGGGGACGCGGCCGTCGAGCAGCAGCGTCCGGATCGCCTGGGCGAGCGCGCGGTAGCCCGGCCGCCGCCCGGCCGTGTCGGTCACCAGGCCCGCCAGCCGGGTCCCCCCGAGCCGCCGGTCCACGGAGGGGACCACCCGCGCGTCAGCCATACCAGATCCTCTCGATTGGCCCTGCTGTCCAGGCCAATCAGCGTACACACTCGCGATCACCGGCCGCTTCGGCCGGTACTCCGGCCCGGAAGTGGCCGGGAAAGCGGACCAGGAGGGGTGTGACGGCATGCACGGCATGGAGGGCGTGAGCGGGGCGGGACTGGCCGGGGGCGGGCGCGTGGTGGTCGGTGTCGGCGGCACCTCACCGACGGCCGTCGCGGCGCTGCGGGCCGCCGCGCGCGAGGCGCTGCGCAGCGGGCGGCGGCTGGTCGCGGTCCTCGCGTGGGAGCCGCCGGAGGGGGAGGCCCTGTACCTGCGGCGCCCGGACCCCGCCTGGGCGGAGTACTGGCGGGCGGCGGCGCGGGACCGCCTTGCCGCGGCCTTCGACGAGGCCTTCGGCGGGGCGCCGCCGGGGGTGGACGTGGAGCGGTGCGTGGTGCGGGACCGGACCGGGCGGGCGCTGTGCCGGGTGGCGTCCGGGCCGGGGGACCTGGTGGTCCTGGGGGCGCGGGCGGGACGGCGGCGGGGGCGGGTCCGGCGGTACGTCGACGCCCGCGCGCGGTGCCCGGTGCTGATCGTGCCCGTGCCGCCGGTGCCGCGGGGCGTGCGGCGGGCCCTGCGGCGGGCGACGGTGGCGGACTTCGCGGTGCGCCCCAGTCCCACCCCGCTCCCGTGACCAGGGGCTGCCGCCCCCTGGAGCCCGCTTGACCGGCCTTCGGCCTCGTCCTCGGACGCCGGACGGGCTGAAAGCCACCGGGCTGCGGACCCTCAGGCCCGAACGCCGGACCGGCTGCAGATCCTCAGGACGACGGCGCCGACGTGGCCAGGGCCGTCGAGAGTTCCGAGGCCACCTGCTGGAGCACGGGGACGATGCGCCGGGTGGCCTCGTCGGTGACGCGGCCGGCGGGGCCGGAGATGGAGATGGCGGCCGCGGTGGGGGAGTCGGGCACGGAGACGGCCAGGCAGCGCACGCCGATCTCCTGTTCGTTGTCGTCCACCGCGTACCCGGCCCGGCGCACCTCGTCGAGCGCGTCGAGAAAACCCTCCGGCGTGGTGATGGTCTTCTCCGTGGCGGCGGGCATGCCGGTGCGGGCGAGCAGGGCGCGCACCTCCTCGGGCGGCGTGTGCGCGAGGAGCGCCTTGCCCACGCCCGTGGAGTGCGGCAGCACGCGCCGCCCCACCTCGGTGAACATCCGCATCGAGTGCTTGGACGGCACCTGCGCCACGTACACCACCTCGTCGCCGTCGAGCAGCGCCATGTTCGCGGTCTCGCCGGTCTCCTCGACCAGCCGCGCCAGGTAGGGCCGCGCCCAGGTGCCGAGCAGCCGGGACGCCGACTCGCCGAGGCGGATCAGGCGGGGCCCGAGCGCGTACCGCCGGTTGGCCTGCTGGCGGACGTAGCCGCAGGCGACGAGCGTGCGCATCAGCCGGTGGATCGTCGGCAGCGGGAGCCCGCTGCTCGCGGACAGCTCGCTGAGCCCGACCTCGCCGCCGGCGTCCGCCATCCGTTCGAGCAGGTCGAAGGCGCGCTCGAGGGACTGGACGCCGCCGCTCGCGGGCGCGGCGGTGGAGGTCTTCGCGGCGTCGGTGGTGCTGGCGCTGGACGTCGGCACGGCGCGTTCCTTTCGACTGGCAGGCGGTAGGCAGCCTACCCGGCGCCGGTGCCGGCCCACCCGGTGCGGGCGGGGCGTCCGTGCCGGTCAGTGGGTGTTTGTCCGGTCTCCCGCGGGGCGCTCCGGCGCTTCTTGACGGTCCGTGTCGTACGTAGCTACGTTCTGGTTCGCGGAATTGTATTTCCACCTTGTGGAAACGTATAGACCCTTGACGGGGCCGGTGGGCGCGTGAAGACTCCTTCAACAGATCGTTGAATTCCGCTGGCCGGACGGCCGGGGGCAGGCGCGACCGGCGCGGCGGGCCGCCGCGCGGCGCGCGCCACGGGTCCGCCACGGGTGAACAGGAAGAGAGGGGTCGCGGTGTCCGACGTCGAACTGGTGCTGCGCTCGACGCGCGTCATCACCCCCGAGGGGGAGCGCCCCGCGTCCGTCGCCGTCGGCGGCGGCACGATCGTGGCGGTACGCCCGCACGACGCGCCCGTGGAGCCCGGCGCCCGGGTCGAGGACGTCGGCGACCACGCCCTGCTGCCGGGCCTCGTCGACACGCACGTCCACGTCAACGACCCCGGCCGCACCGAGTGGGAGGGCTTCTGGACGGCGACGCGCGCCGCCGCCGCGGGCGGCATCACGACGCTGGTCGACATGCCGCTCAACTCGCTGCCGCCCACCACGACCGTGGCCCACCTGCGCACGAAGCAGGACGTGGCCCGGTCCAAGGCCCACATCGACGTCGGCTTCTGGGGCGGCGCCCTGCCCGACAACGTCAAGGACCTGCGGCCCCTGCACGACGCGGGCGTCTACGGCTTCAAGTGCTTCCTCTCGCCCTCCGGCGTCGAGGAGTTCCCGGAGCTGGACCAGGAGCAACTCGCCGCGTCCATGGGGGAGATCGCCGGTTTCGGCGGGCTGCTCATCGTGCACGCCGAGGACCCGCGCGAGCTGGCCGCCGCGCCCGCGCGCGGCGGCCCCAAGTACGCCGACTTTCTGGCGACGCGCCCCCGCGTCTCGGAGGACACCGCCATCGAGGGCCTCATCGCCCTGGCCCGGCGCATCGGCGCCCGCGTGCACGTGCTGCACCTGTCGTCGTCCGACGCGCTACCGCTGATCACCGCCGCCAAGCGCGACGGCGTACGGCTGACCGTCGAGACCTGCCCGCACTACCTCACGCTCACCGCCGAGGAAGTGCCCGACGGTGCCAGCGAGTTCAAGTGCTGCCCGCCGATCCGCGAGGCCGCCAACCAGGACCTGCTCTGGCAGGCGCTCGCCGACGGCACCATCGACTGCGTGGTCACCGACCACTCCCCGTCCACCGCCGACCTCAAGACGCCGGACTTCGCCACCGCCTGGGGCGGCATATCCGGCCTCCAGCTCAGCCTGCCCGCCGTGTGGACGGCGGCCCGGGCGCGCGGGCACGACCTCACGGACGTGGTGCGCTGGATGTCCGCGAACACCGCGGCCCTGGTCGGCCTCGACCGCAAGGGCGCCATCGCGCCCGGCCGCGACGCCGACTTCGCGGTCCTCGCGCCCGACGAGACCTTCACCGTGGACCCCGCCCGCCTCGAACACCGCAACCGCGTCACCGCGTACGCGGGCAGGACGCTGAGCGGCGTCGTCAAGTCCACCTGGCTGCGGGGCCGACGCATTGTGTCCGGGGGCGAGTTCACCGCCCCCTCGGGCCGACTCCTGGAAAGGAAGAACTGATCACCGTGACGGCGATACCCAGCTTCACCGGCGACGCGAGCCCCTACGGCGGCGGCGAGCCCTACGCCGACTACCGCACCGCCGACTTCCCCTTCACCCAGTACCCCAACCTCGCCGACCGGCAGCTCGGCGCCGGTGTCATCGCCGCCAACGACGAGTTCTTCGCCATGCGCGAGAACCTGCTCCTGCCCGGCGCCGCCGAGTTCGACCCCGAGCACTTCGGCCACAAGGGCAAGGTCATGGACGGCTGGGAGACCCGGCGCCGCCGCGGCGTGTCCGCCGAGGAGCCCTGGCCCACCGAGGACGACCACGACTGGGCCCTCGTCCGGCTCGGCGCGCCCGGCGTCGTCCACGGCGTCGTCGTCGACACCGCCCACTTCCGGGGCAACTACCCGCAGGCCGTGTCGGTCGAGGGCACGGCCGTCGACGGTTCGCCGACGCCGGAGGAACTGCTCGCCGACGACGTGAAGTGGACCGTCCTCGTGCCGCGCACGCCCGTCGGCGGGCACGCCGCGAACGGCTTCGCGGTCGACGTACCGCGGCGGTTCACGCACCTGCGGCTCAACCAGCACCCCGACGGGGGCATCGCCCGTCTGCGCGTGTACGGCGAGGTCGTCGCCGACCCCGCCTGGCTCACCGCGCTCGGCGCCTTCGACGTCGTCGCCCTGGAGAACGGCGGCCAGGTCGAGGACGCCTCCGACCGCTTCTACTCGCCCGCCACGAACACCATCCAGCCCGGCCGGTCGCGGAAGATGGACGACGGCTGGGAGACGCGGCGGCGGCGCGACCGCGGCCACGACTGGATCCGCTACCGCCTCGCCGGGCAGGCCTCCGTACGCGCCCTGGAGATCGACACCGCGTACCTGAAGGGGAACGCGGCGGGGTGGGCGTCGGTGTCCGTACGGGACGGGGCGGACGGGGAGTGGGTGGAGGCGCTGCCGCGCACCGGGCTCCAGCCCGACACGAACCACCGCTTCGTGCTGCCGGAGGCCGTCGTCGGCACCCACGCGCGCGTGGACATCTTCCCCGACGGGGGCATCTCCCGGCTCCGCCTGTACGGCGAGCTGACCGCGCGCGGCGCGGATGCCCTGCGGGCCCGCCACCGCGAACTGGGCTAGGCCTCGCGGGGCGCCCCAGACCCGCCCCTTCCCGAAACCGGGGGCTGCCGCCCCCGGGCCCCCGCCCTTTTCGTCTGGGGCTTCGCCCCTTTCCCCCGTCGTTGGCGCTCCGCGCCTCGTCCTCAAACGCCGGACGGGCTGGAATGCCCCTGTCTCGCCGTCGTCGGCCGACGACGGCGCCCGGCGGAGGCATTCAGCCCGTCCGGCGTTTGAGGACGAGGCCGAAGGCCGATGGACGGCGCGGGGCGCCCGCGCCGGGCTACGCCGCGTGGCCGCCGTCGACGGCCAGTTCCGCGCCCGTCACGTACGCCGCCTCGTCCCCGACGAGGTACGCCACCAGGGACGCCACCTCCGCGGGGCTGCCGTAGCGGCCCAGGGCGGTGCCGGCCGCCTGGGCCGCGGCGTACGGCCCGTCGGCCGGGTTCATGTCGGTGTCGACGGGCCCGGGGTGCACGAGGTTCGCCGTGACACCCCGCTCACCCAGCTCTCGCGCCAGCGCCTTGGTGAGCCCGATCAGCGCCGCCTTGCTGGTGGCGTACAGCGCCCCGCCCGGCCCCGGCACCCGCTTCGCCATGCAGCTCCCGACGGACACGATGCGCCCGCCGCGCGCCATGCGCGCGGCCGCCGCCTGGGAGGCGAGGAACACCGCGCGGACGTTCACGTCAAGGACCCGGTCCACGTCGGCGAGGGTGACGGACTCCAGCGGGCCGACCGCCCCGACGCCCGCGTTGTTGACCAGGATGTCCAGGCGCCCGAGGTCGTCCGCCGCCCGCTCGACGGCGCCCGCGGCGTCCCCGGCGTCCGCCGCGTCGGCCCGGATCGCGAACCCGCGCCGCCCGGCGGCCTCGACCTTGGCGACGACCTCGCGGGCCGCCTCCTCGCCCTGGACGTAGGTGATCGCGACGTCGGCGCCGTCCTGGGCGAGGCGCAGCGCGATCGCTGCGCCGATGCCCCGGCTGCCGCCGGTGACCAGGGCCGTCCTGCCGGTGAGTGAAGACATGTCAGTACCGCTTTCGTTCGGTCAGCAAGGGTTGTCGGTGATGCGCCGGGCGCGTCGGCTCCCGCCGCCGCGCCCGCCCTTCTCTCCCGACGTCCCCCATCGAAGCCGGGCCCGCGCTCCCGGGCTGGCGGGAAACGGACGGTGATCTCCGGCGGCGGACACCGGCCCCGGGGCGGCACCGGCGCACGGCGATGAGTTCCCGGCGTCGCGGCGGTCTGCACAGGTGACGGAACGCGGACGGCGCCCGGCGGCGCGGCCGGGACGGCGCGGCGCGGACGCCCGGCGCGGAAGCAGGCCCGACGGAGAAGGCGGTCGCCATGAAGATCACGCTCACGCAGTTCCAGACGCTCGACGGCGTCGTCCAGGCCCCGGGCGGCCCGGAGGAGGACACCAGCGGCGGCTTCGCGCACGGCGGCTGGTCCGTGCCGTACGCGGACGACGACTTCGGCCGCTTCGTCGACGAGGTCTTCGGCCGCGTCGACGCCTTCCTCCTGGGCCGGCGCACGTACGAGATCTTCGCGGGGTACTGGCCCAAGACGACCGACCCCGCCGACCCGGTCGCCTCCCGGCTCAACGCGCTGCCCAAGTACGTGGCCAGCCGCACCCTCACCACCGCCGACTGGGAGGGCACCCGGATCATCGGCCGGGACGACCTGATCGCGGACGTCACCGCGCTCAAGGCGCGCCCCGGCCGCGAACTGCAGGTGCACGGCAGCGCGGGCCTCGCGCGCGGGCTCCTCGCGCACGACCTGGTGGACACGCTGCACCTGCTGACGTTCCCGGTGGCCCTCGGCTCCGGCAAGCGCCTGTTCGCCGGGGGCGGCCTGCCGACGGCGTTCCGGCTCACCGGCTCGCGCACGACGTCCGAGGGCGTGGTCATCACCTCGTACGACCGCGAGGGGCGCCCTGTGTACGGGAGTTACTAGCGCGCCCCCTCCGGTGAGCGGGAGCTGACGTCGCGCGCCTCGCGTGAACCCCCGTGAGCCTCCCGTGAACGCCCGCCAACCCCCGTGAACTACAGGGAAATTCCTCGGGATGATCACAGGATTGTCATTGACACCTCAACCTCTACGCGCGTCACACTGGCCCCATGCGAATCCCCCCACGGATCACCCGGATCCTCAGTGCCTCCGCCCTCGCCGCCACGCTCCTCGTCGGCGGCGCCGCCACCGGCGTCGCGGGTGCCGCGCCCCAGGCGGCGCCCGCCGCCGGTCCGGCCGGGTTCTCCGCCGCCGCGGTCGGCGAGATCTGCTACTCGGCCCTGCCCGCGCAGGCGCACGACACGCTCAGGCTGATAGCGCGCGGCGGCCCCTTCCCGTACCCGAAGGACGGCACCGTCTTCCAGAACAGGGAAGGCGTCCTGCCCCGGCAGAGCAGCGGCTACTACCACGAGTACACCGTGAAGACCCCGGGCTCCCCGGACCGCGGTGCCCGGCGCATCGTCACCGGCGAGCGCCACCAGGAGGACTACTACACCGCCGACCACTACCGGTCGTTCGACCTGGTCGACCACGGCTGCTGACCGTCCGCCCGGGCTTCCGCCGACCGCCCGCCAGGGCTTCCGTCCGCCCGGGGCTCAGCTCCGCCGGCCGGTGCTCTCCGCCGCCGCGAACAGGGCGAGGGCGAGCACGACGAGCGCGATGCTCAGATAGAGCTCGTACTGGTCGGCGAAGGGCAGGTGCTGGACGACGCCCCAGCTGCGCAGCTTGCCGGTGAACTCGTGCACCAGGCCCGCGGCCCCCTGGATCAGCAGGACCGCGCCGATTCCTTCGAGTAGCTGTTTCATGACACCAGAGCCTCGCCCCGCGGACCCCCCTCGCACATCGGCCGCGGGGCGAGGCGCGTGCCGCCGCCCGGCCACCCCGCTCCGGCCCGGGCGCGTCCAAAGTCGCCCGGGGCCCCGACTTTCGTAGACGATCACGGTCGGCGGGCGGGGACGAGGCCCTGAGGTGCGTAGATTTGTCGATCGTGAACAACAGCGCCGACACGGAACCGGCGGCCGGCGCGGCGCGACCGGCCACCGACGCGGACCCCCCGGCCGCGGCAGGACCCCTGGCCGCGGCGGGGCGCCCGGCCGCGGCGGAGCCCGTCGTCCGCAGTACGTGGTTCCTGCCCTCGGCCGTCGCCGCGGAGCTCGACCCCGACCGGCACGACGGCCGGGCGCGGCGCGTGCGGCGCACCGTGCGCGACTGGGTCGTCGACTTCGCCTTCTTCCTCGTCGCCGTCGCCATCGGCATGCTGATCGCGGACGGCGTCGGCAAGAACCCGAACCTGTCCGAGGACGTCAAGGCCGTCGACCAGCTCATCGGCGCCGCGTCCTGTGCCACCGTGTGGCTGCGCAGGCGCTGGCCGGTCGGCCTGGCCGTGGCGCTGCTGCTCATCGGCCCCGTGTCCGACTCCGCGGGCGGCGCGTCGCTCGTGTCGTTCTTCACGCTCGCCGTGCACCGGCCGTTCAAGTACACCGCCGCGATCGGCGCCCTGTCCCTGGTGTCGATCCCGCTGTTCTTCTGGATGCGGCCCGACCCCGGCACCCCGTACCTGGTGTCGGTCGTGCTGACCTCGACGGTCACCCTCACCGTGCTGGCCTGGGGCATGCTCGTGCGTTCCCGGCGCCAGCTCCTCATCGCCCTGCGCGACCGGGCCCGGCGCGCGGAGAACGAGGCGGCCCTCCGCGCCGAACAGGCCCAGCGCCTGGCGCGCGAGGCCATCGCCCGCGAGATGCACGACGTCCTCGCGCACCGCCTGACGCTGCTCAGCGTGCACGCGGGCGCCCTGGAGTTCCGGCCCGACGCGCCCCAGCAGGAGATCGCCCGCGCCGCCGGGGTCATCCGGGAGAGCGCGCACGAGGCACTGCAGGACCTGCGCCAGGTCATCGGCGTGCTGCGGGGCGGCGAGGCCGACGCCTCCGGGCAGCCCCAGCCCACGCTCGCGGCCCTGGACGGGCTCGTCGCCGAGTGCCGGGACGCGGGCATGCGCGTCGTCTGCGACCTGCGCGTGCCGGACCCCAAGGCCGTCCCCGCCGCGACCGGCCGCACCGCGTACCGCATCGCCCAGGAGGCCCTGACCAACGCGCGCAAGCACGCGCCGGGCGCCGAGGTCGCCGTCACCGTCACGGGCACCCCCGAGGAGGGCCTGACCGTGACCGTCCGCAACCCGCCGCCCCCGGGCGACGTCCCGCCCGTGCCCGGCTCCGGCCAGGGCCTCATCGGCCTCACCGAGCGCGCCTCCCTCGCGGGCGGACGGCTGACGCACGGCGCCGAACCGGACGGCGGCTTCCACGTCGACGCATGGCTGCCCTGGGCCTGACGCCCGCCCCCCACGCCCTGGCTCTTTGCGCCAGCACCCCCGGCGCGTTTGCGCCACCACCCCTGGGTACGATCGGCCGCCACCCACAACGAGCAGCGGAGAGGCGGACATGGTGACGGGGGGAAGCCCGGTGGACGGTACCGACCGTCCCCAGGAGGGCAAACGGTTCAGGAGCAGGTGGTTCGGGGGCAACCGGGTCATACGGGGCCGAGCGCTCCTCAGGACCCGGCGCGGCGCGGTCGCCACCGGCACCGCCGTGGCGCTGCTCGCGGGCGGCCTCGGCACCTGGGCCACGGACACCTGGCCCTTCGACAGCCGCGACCGCTACTGCTGGGGCGCCTGGGAGGAGGACAGCGGCCCGGCCGTCCTCGGCGACGAGGCCTTCGAGGGCGCGGACGGCCGCCGCCGTACGGCGACGGGCACCGCGCCCACCGCCGCGAAGCCGCGGGGACGCTGCGTCCTCGCCGTGCGCTCCACGCACACCTTCAGCGACGACCACAAAGGCACCCAGGACACCCGCGTCACGGTGACGTACGGACCGGCCCCCAAGCCGGCGGCCGACCGCGTCGCGTGGGCGGTGGAGTTCCTCGGCGGCCGCTCGGTGCCGCTGCCCGAAGGGCTGCCCGGAACCGTCAGCGGCTCCCACGGCCTGCTGGTCCTGCCCGAGCGCTGCGACACCCGCGACGGCCGGCCCACCGCCGTCACCCTGAAGGCCGAGGAGCGCACCCCGCGGGACGTCATCGGCAGCCCGGACCTCGGCGGCGCCGACGCGGCCGTCCAGCTCCTGCTGGCCGCCGCCGACCGGGGCATGCGGGCCGCGGGCTGCGCCCCGGCCGAGCCGCTGCGCGTCACCTCGCCGCTGCTCGCGCTGCCGGAGCGCGAGGACACCTCGCCGCCGTCCGCCGCCTGCCGCATCCCCGGCCTCGACGTCCGCGCCGGCCTCGGCAAGGAGGCGGCGCTGCGCGTACGCGACCAGGTCGGCGCCGTCACCGGCGGCCTCCAGGCCTGCTCCGTGCGGATCGGCCGGTCCCTGCGGCTCGGCGAACGCGAGGACACCCGGGTCTTCGACGCCCTCATGGTCCGCGAGCCCCGGCTCGCCGCGCTCCTGGACGGTGTGACAGGCACCCGGGCGCCCGCCCGCGGCTGGCGCGGCACCGGCGTCCTCGCCGACGGCCACCAGGTCGTACGGGCCCGGTGCGCGGGCCGCCCCACCACGTTCCTGATGGCCGGCTCGCCGGCGTACGAGACCCGGCGCCACTTCGTCACCTTCACCGACGCGGTGACCAGCCGCCTCGGCTGCGCGCCGGTCGCGCCGCGGGCCGGGGCCGCGGGGGCCGGGCCGTCCACCGCCGCATCCGCACCCGAACCCACCGCCGAACCCACCGCCGAATCCGCCGACGGGGAGAGCCGATGAGCGACGACGAGCCGACGACGACCGGCGGCTCCGCACGCGGCGGCGGCACGGGTACGGGCGCCACCGGCACCGGCGGTGACGTCGCCGCGGCCGACGTCGTGTCCGCGCCCCGCCGGCCCTGGTGGCACTGGCGTCAGCTCACCCGCGGCCGGCTGCGGCCCGCCGTCGCCGCCGCCCTCGCCGGGGCGCTGCTCGGCGGCACGGGCGTGGCCTGGCAGACGCGGACGGGCCCGTTCGCCGGGGAACGGGCCTGCTGGGGCGCCTTCGACGAGGGCGACGTGGCCGACCTGTTCCACGGCAAGCGGGACATCGAAGCCGCGGAGATACCCGTCACCACCAGCAGGTCCGGGTCCGAAGGACCGTCCGGGCGCTGCCAGTTGACGTCCCCGCGCGGCGCCCGGATCACCGCCCGGCTGCACCGGCTCGACGTACGGTTCGGCGGCGCGGGCGACACCTGGGCCGACGAGTACCTGTCCGCGCGGATGACGCCCCTGGGCGGCGGTGTCCTCGGCATGGTGTCGGACACGCGCGCGTGGCTGGCGGTCCCCGAGGGCTGCGTCGGCAGGCCGAGCGAGGACGAGGGCCCGCTCGTCGTCGACATGGAGACGGGCTGGACCTCCTACGACGACGAGGTCGACACCGGCGAACGCGCCCGGCTCGCCCGTGCCGTGGTCAAGCTCGCCAACGACTACATGCGGGACAAGGGCTGCACCCGCGCCCTCGCCGACCCGTCGGACCGGCTGGCCGCCCCCGCGCGGTTCCTCGACGAGAGGAAGGACGCCATCTGCGGTGTCAAGGGCCTGCGCCTGCACGGCGGACGCAAGGCCGACGGCTACCGCCACCCGCTGGTCACCCGCGGCGCGGCACCCGTCCGCACCTGCGACCGCGACGTCCTCTTCGGCCACCCGTCGCTGCGCCTGATGACGGTGGCGGACCCGCGGCTCGCCGCGCTGTACCGGGACCTGTCGTTCGACGGCGGCCGACGGCGCGTCACGGCCGTCGGCGACACCAAGGAGTACTCCCGCGGCCGCGGCTTCCTCCGCGACGACATGGCCCTCTACCAGGCCGAGTGCCAGACCGGCCAGGTCACGTTCCTGATCCGGGCCGACGACGGCGACCAGGCCGCCGACATCCGCGCGCTCCTGCCGCGGTACGTCGCCGCGGAGGCGGACCGCATGGGCTGCGGCCCCCTGCGCCTGAGGATGCCCGCGTGACCGGGCCGCGGCCCCGGCCGGGGGCGGAACCGGGGATCGTTACGGTAGGGCGCATGAAACCCATCAGGCTCCTGCTCGTCGACGACGACCCGCTGGTCCGCGCCGGACTCTCCTTCATGCTCGGCGGCGCCGACGACATCGAGATCGTGGGCGAGGCGGGGGACGGCAGCGAGGTCGCCGCGCTGGTCGGGGAGGTGCGGCCGGACGTCGTCCTGATGGACATCCGGATGCCGACGATGGACGGCCTCGCGGCCACCGAGGCCCTGCGCAGGCGCCCCGGCGCCCCCGAGGTCATCGTCCTCACCACGTTCCACGCCGACGAGCAGGTGCTGCGGGCGCTGCGCGCCGGGGCCGCCGGGTTCGTGCTCAAGGACACCGCGCCCGCGGAGATCGTCGCGGCGGTACGGGCCGTGGCCGCGGGGGAGCCCGTGCTCTCCCCGACCGTCACGCAGCAGCTCATCTCCCAGGTGACGGGCGGCGGCCCCCAACTCGACCGGCGCAGACGGGCCCTGAGCCGCCTGGACGCCCTCGGCGAGCGCGAGCGCGAGGTCGCCGTGGCGGTGGGCCGCGGCGCCTCCAACGCGGACATCGCCGCCGAGCTCTATCTGAGCGTGGCCACGGTCAAGGCGCACGTTTCGCGGGTGCTGACGAAGCTGGGGCTCAACAATCGGGTGCAGATCGCGCTCCTGGTTCACGACGCGGGTCTGCTCGACGAGGCCTGAGCGTGGGCCACCGCGCCCCGCGGCCCTTCCCCCACCCACCCGCCCTCCCCTCGGCCTCCGGCCTCGTCCTCAAACGCCGGACGGGCTGGAGCCGTCCCGCGTCCCGCCGTCGTCGGCTGCCGGTGCGCTTCCCCACCCACCCGCCCTTCCATCGGCCTGGCGGCCTCGTCCTCAAACGCCGGACGGGCTGGGAGTGTCCGGTGCGTGCCGTTGTCGGCTGACGGTGATTCACCGCTCCGCGGCGGATGCGGCCTGGGCGCCGTCGTCGGCCGGCGGGCAGTCGACGACGGCGAGTCGTGGAAAGTACCAGCCCGTCCGGCGTTTGAGGACGAGGCGCGGAGCGCTGATTGCGGGGGAGAGGGGCGGAGCCCCAGACGAAGAGGGCGGGGGTCCGGGGGCGGCAGCCTCCGGTTTCGGGGAGGGGTGGGGCTGGGGCGGGCCGCGAGGGAACTCCGGGGGTGCGGGCGTTCGTTGGCCGGGGGCGGGGGTGGCATCGGGAGGGGTGGGGGCGGATGACGGACGGTGAGGCCGAGGTCGTGGACCTCGGCGCGTACGAGGGCTTCACCACGGACCCGCACCGCGTCTACGCGACCCTCCGCACCCACGCCCCCCTCCACCGCGTCCGCTTCCCACCCCCGGACCACGAGCACGTCCACTACCTGGTCGTCGGGCACGAGGAGGCGCGAGCCGCCCTCGCCGACCCCCGCCTGACCAAGTCCGCCGCACACCTCGGCTTCGCAACCCCCGACGAGGAGTGGATCGGCCCGCACCTGCTCACCGTCGACCCGCCGCACCACACACGCCTGCGGAGCCTGGTCGCCCGCGAGTTCACCACCCGCCGCGTCCAGGCCCTGCGCCCCCGGATCCAGCACATCACCGACGGCCTGCTCGACGCGATGCTCGCCGCGGGCGACCGCGCGGACCTCGTGGAGGCGCTGGCACTGCCGCTGCCCATGACGGTCATCTGCGAACTCCTCGGCGTCCCCGAGATCGACCGCGCGGAGTTCCACCGCATGTCGGCCGAGTCCGTCACCCCGACCACCGACGTGTGGGACAGCACGGTCTACGCCGAACTGGCCGCCTACCTGGACGCGTTGATCCGGGCCAAGCGCAAGGCCCCGGGGGACGACCTGCTCAGCGCCCTGATCCGCACCCGCGCGGAGGACGGCGACCGGCTCTCGCCCGAGGAGCTGCGCGGCATGGCGTACCTCCTGCTCGTCGCGGGCCACGAGACGACCGTCCACCTCATCACCAACACCGTGCACGCCCTGCTCACCCACCCCCGGCAACTGGCGGCGCTGCGCGCGGACACGGACCTCCTCGACGGCGCCGTGGAGGAGGGCCTGCGCTACGACGGCCCCGTGGAGAACGCGACGTACCGCTTCACCACCGAGCCGACCGAGATCGCGGGCACGTGGATCCCGGAGGGCTCGGTGGTCGTCGTCGGCCTCACCGCGGCCGACCGCGACCCGGAGAAGTACGCGGCGCCGGACGAGTTCGACATCCGCCGCGCCCCGCAGGGCCACGTGGCCTTCGGGCACGGCATCCACTTCTGCCTCGGCGCCCCGCTCGCCCGCCTGGAGGGCCGGATCGCGCTGGCCTCGCTCCTGGAGCGCTGCCCCGGCCTGGCCCTGGACGGCACGCCCACCGACTGGCGCCCGGGCCTGCTGATCCGGGGCCTGCGGCGACTTGACGTGCGCTGGTAGCAACGCACCTGTGGCCAAGCGTGGTTACCGACTGGTAGAAGTCTTCCCATGCCAGACGCACCCGACCACGCCCCGCCCCACGCCCCGCCCCTCGACCTGGTCCTCGCCCGCCGCACCCTCGACGCCCAGCCGTTCAGCCGCCTGGTGCGGGCCGAGATCACGGCCTTCGGCGACGGCGCGGCCACGCTGGAGATCGCCCTCCGCGACGAGCTCCGCCAGCAGAACGGCTTCGCGCACGGCGGCGTGCTGTCGTACGCGGCGGACAACAGCATCACCTTCGCCGCGGGCACGGCACTCGGCCCCGCGGTCCTGACCTCCGGCTTCTCCATCCAGTACGTCCGACCCGCCGCCGGCGCGCGGCTGGTGGCCCGCGCCGCGGTCGCCGACGCGGGCCACCGCCGGGCGGTGGTGCGCTGCGACCTCTTCGCCGTGGACGAGGACGGCGCCGAGACGCTGTGCGCGCTGGCCCAGGGCACGGTCCGCTCCGTGCGCTGACCCGGGGCTGCGGGGTTACGGGGCTACAGGCCTACGGGGCTGTGGCGCCGCGACCGGCCCGGCCCGGCCCGGCCCGCACCGGACCTACGACGTCACCCGCCTGCTATCTCCGCCAGCGACACCACCCGCCGCTGCGCCCGCGACAGCTCGCACGCCTCCGCGATCCGCAGCGCGCGCAGCGCCTCGCGGCCGTCGCAGGGGTTCGCCGCCTCGCCGCGTACGACGTCGACGAACGCCGCGAGCTCCGCCTCGTACGCCGGGGCGAAGCGCTCAAGGAAGCCCGGCCAGGGCTTGTCGGGGGCGGCGGGCCCGTGCGGTTCGACGGAGGTGAGCGGGGTGCGGCCGTCGAGGCCGACCGCGAGCTGCCCGGCCTCGCCCGCCAGCTCCATGCGGACGTCGTAGCCCGCGCCGTTGCAGCGCGTCGCCGTGGCCGTGGCCAGGGTGGAGTCGTCGAGCGTGAGCAGCACCGCCGCCGTGTCGACGTCGCCCGCCTCGCGGAACATCGCGGGCCCGGCGTCGGACCCGGTCGCGTACACCTCGGTGACCTCGCGGCCGGTCACCCAGCGCAGGATGTCGAAGTCGTGCACCAGGCAGTCCCGGTACAGCCCGCCGGACAGCGGCAGATAGGCGGCGGGCGGCGGCGCCGGGTCGGAGGTCACGGCCCGCACGGTGTGCAGCCGCCCGAGCGTCCCGGCGCGCACGGCCGCGCGGGCCGCCGCGTACCCGGCGTCGAAGCGGCGCTGGAAGCCGAGCTGCAGCACCGTCCCGGCCGCCTCGACCTCGGCGAGCGCGGCCAGCGTGCCGGGCAGGTCGAGCGCGATGGGCTTCTCGCAGAACACCGGCAGGCCCGCCCGCGCGGCCCGGCCGATCAGCTCCGCGTGCGCCGCCGTCGCCGCCGTGACCACCAGCGCGTCCACGCCCGCCGCGAACACCGCGTCCACCGAGGGCACCGCCCGCGCGCCGACGCGGTCCGCGAGCTCGGCCGCCCGCCCGGGGGCGGCGTCGGCGAGGAGCAGCGACTCCACCCTGGGGTCACGGGCCAGGACGGCTGAGTGGAAGGCGCCGATGCGGCCCGTTCCGATGAGTCCGATACGCATGCGACCCAACCTGCCGCCCGGCCCTGACCCTGTCAATAATTTGTCCTGACAAAGTCGTGCCGCCTCCCGGGTCACCGCCTCGTGTGGCCTTTGTCCGGACAACCGGACTTCACGACTTCCCGTCATCATCCCCCGGCACTACGCTCGGCCCGTGACCGAACCAGCCGCCAAACCCGTCAAGCGCGCGGTGGACCCCACCCTCTCGCTGCACCTCGGCGTCGACCGCAGCAGCCCGGTCCCGCTGTACTTCCAGCTCTCCCAGCAGCTGGAGGCGGCGATCGAGCGCGGCGCCCTGACGCCCGGCAGCCTGCTCGGCAACGAGATCGAGCTCGCCGGACGGCTCGGCCTGTCGCGGCCCACCGTCCGCCAGGCCATCCAGTCGCTCGTCGACAAGGGCCTGCTCGTGCGCCGCCGCGGCGTCGGCACCCAGGTCGTGCACAGCCAGGTCAAGCGCCCGCTGGAGCTGAGCAGCCTGTACGACGACCTGGAGGCGGCCGGGCAGCGACCCGAGACCCGGGTGCTGCGCAACGTCGTCGAGCCCGCGTCCGCCGAGACCGCGGCCGCGCTCGGCGTGGCCGAGGGCAGCGACGTCCACCTGATCGAGCGGCTGCGGCTCGCGCACGGCGAACCGATGGCGTACCTGCGCAACCACATCCCGGCCGGTCTGCTCGGCCTGGACAGCGAGCGCCTGGAGGCCACCGGCCTGTACCGGCTCATGCGCGCGGCGGGCATCACGCTGCACAGCGCCCGGCAGTCCGTCGGCGCCCGCGCCGCCACGGGCGAGGAGGCCGGGCTGCTCGCCGAGCCGGAGGGCGCCCCGGTGCTCACCATGGGGCGCACGACCTTCGACGACACCGGCCGCGCGGTCGAGTACGGCTCGCACCTCTACCGGGCCTCGCGCTACTCCTTCGAGTTCCAGTTGCTCGTACGGCCCTGAGGGCGAGGGTGTGCGCGCAGCGGACGCGGCGTCCGGCGTGGCCCAACCGAAGTAAGAATGTTCTGACAAAGTCATTGACGGTGGGTCGCGGGCCCGGCTAGAACTCCCACCAGCCGCACCGCGGCGTGGCCGGGACACGGCCGGGAGAAGGGGGCCCACCATGCGTACAGCCCGGAACCAGCTCCGGCCGCACCGGACGGACGCGTACGTCCCCGGCGGCGGCAGACCGGCCCTGACCGGGCCCGCCGTGGCGACCGGGGCGGACGTCCCGGAGCCGGAGAAGTTGACCGCCCGCGGCACCCGATGACCACGCCGGGAAGCGGCGTGACCGATACTTGGGCGGCCGGGTCCGGACTCCGGGGCCGGCAGTACGAGAGACACCGCGCGCCACGGCACCCCGTGCGCACCGCGGACACGGCGCTCTCGGGAAGCACTGCAAACACTGCGCAGCAAGAAGGGCACGGCGACGTGGCAAGGATCAGGACGGGAGTACGTGCGGTGGGTGCCGTGCTGGCGGCGGCGGTGCTCGGCGCGTCCCTCGCGGGATGCAGCAGCACCGGCGGCAAGCGCGCCGAGGACGCGCGCAAGGCCGCGCAGGCGGGGGGCCGGGCGGCCGTGGACACGCCCCGCTGGACCTTCGCCATGATCACCCACTCGGGCGACGGCGACACGTTCTGGGACATCGTCCAGAAAGGCGCCGAGCAGGCCGCCGTGAAGGACAACATCAAGTTCCTGTACTCGCACCACGACGAGGCGCAGCAGCAGGCGCAGCTCGTGGACGCCGCGGTCGACAAGAAGGTCGACGGGATCATCGTCACGCTCGCCAAGCCGGACGCGATGAAGGCCGCCGTGGCCCGCGCCCGCAAGGCCGGCATCCCGGTGGTCACCGTGAACTCGGGCTCGGCGGAGTCCAAGGCGTTCGGCGCGCTCACCCACATCGGCCAGGACGAGACCATCGCGGGCGAGGCCGTCGGCGAGGAGCTGAACAAGCGGGGCCGGAAGAAGGCCCTGTGCGTCCTGCACGAGCAGGGCAACGTCGGCCACGAGCAGCGCTGCGACGGCGCCAAGAAGACGTTCAAGGGCGAGCTGCGCAACCTGTACGTGGAGGGCACCAACATGCCCGACGTGCAGTCCGGGATCGAGGCCAAGCTCCAGTCCGACAAGGACATCGACGCGGTCGTCACGCTCGGCGCGCCGTTCGCCGACACCGCGGTGAAGGCTAAGGAGGGCGCGGGCAGCAAGGCCGAGGTCGACACCTTCGACCTGAACGAGAAGGTGGCCGCGGGCCTGAAGTCCGGCTCGCTCGGCTTCGCCGTCGACCAGCAGCCCTACCTCCAGGGCTACCAGGCCGTGGACCTGCTGTGGCTCTACAAGTACAACGCCGACGTCCTCGGCGGCGGCAAGCCGGTCCTCACCGGTCCGCAGATCGTCACCAAGGACCAGGCCGACGAGCTCGAGGACTACGCGAAGCGGGGCACCCGATGAGCACGACCGCCCCGGCACCGGAGAAGCCGGTGCGGGCCGCCGACGAGCGGCTCCTCAAGACCTCGCCCCTGAAGAAGCTCCTCGGCCGCCCCGAGCTGGGCTCGGTCGTGGGCGCCGTGGCCGTCTTCCTGTTCTTCGCGGTCGTCGCGGACAGCTTCCTCCAGGCCACCAGCCTGGCGACGGTCCTGTACGCGGCCTCCACGATCGGCATCATGGCGGTGCCGGTGGCGCTGCTGATGATCGGCGGCGAGTTCGACCTGTCGGCGGGCGTTATGGTGACCACGTCCGCGCTGATCTCGTCGATGTTCAGCTACCAGATGACCGCGAACGTCTGGGTCGGCGTCGGCGTCTCGCTGCTCGCGACCCTCGCCATCGGCGTCTTCAACGGCGTCATGCTGATCCGCACCGACCCGCCGAGCTTCATCATCACGCTCGGTACGTTCCTGATGCTGACCGGCATGAACCTCGGCTTCACCAAGCTGATCAGCGGCACGGTCTCCACCAAGTCGATCTCCGACATGGAGGGCTTCCCGTCCGCCAAGGACGTCTTCGCCTCCACGATCACCATCGGCGGCGTCGACTTCAAGATCACGATCGTGTGGTGGCTGGCGATGGTGGCCGTGGCCACCTGGATCCTGCTCCGCACCCGCGCGGGCAACTGGATCTTCGCGGTCGGCGGCGGCGAGCAGGCCGCCCGCGCGGTCGGCGTCCCCGTCGGCAGGACGAAGATCGGCCTGTACATGGGCGTGGCCTTCGGCGCCTGGGTCTCCGGGCAGCACCTGCTGTTCAACTACGACGTCGTGCAGTCCGGCGAGGGCGTCGGCAACGAGCTGATCTACATCATCGCGGCCGTCATCGGCGGCTGCCTGATCACCGGCGGCTACGGCTCGGCGGTCGGCGCCGCCGTGGGCGCGCTGATCTTCGGCATGACCAGCAAGGGCATCGTCTACGCCGAGTGGAACCCGGACTGGTTCAAGTTCTTCCTCGGGGCGATGCTGCTCCTCGCGACCCTGCTGAACGCCTGGGTCCGCAAGCGCGCGGAGGCGACGAAGTGACGACAGAAGGCGCACCCAAGGACTCCGCCGGGGCCGCGGACGAGGCCGTCCCCGCCGCCGCGGCCGCGACCGCCTCCGCCTCCGCCTCCGTGGACAAGGGCCGTCCGGTGCCCGCCGCCGACCGTACGCCGCTCGTCGAGCTCGACGCCGTCAGCAAGTACTACGGCAACATCCGCGCGCTCGAAGGCGTCTCCCTGGAGGTGCACGCGGGGGAGATCTCCTGCGTGCTCGGCGACAACGGCGCGGGCAAGTCCACCCTCATCAAGATCATCGCGGGGTTGCACCAGCACGACGCGGGCACCTTCTCGATCGAGGGCGAGCAGACGCGGCTCGGCAGCCCCCGCGAGGCCCTGGACCGGGGCATCGCCACGGTCTACCAGGACCTCGCCGTCGTCCCGCTGATGCCGGTGTGGCGGAACTTCTTCCTCGGCTCGGAGCCCACCAAGGGCGCGGGTCCCTTCAAGCGGATGGACGTCGAGTTCATGCGCGCGACCACCCACGCCGAGCTGCTGCGCATGGGCATCGACCTGCGCGACGTCGACCAGCCCATCGGTACGCTCTCGGGCGGCGAGCGGCAGTGCGTGGCGATCGCCCGGGCCGTGTACTTCGGCGCGAAGGTGCTCGTCCTGGACGAGCCGACGGCGGCGCTCGGTGTGAAGCAGTCCGGCGTCGTCCTGAAGTACGTGGCCGCGGCGCGGGACGCGGGGCTCGGCGTGGTGCTGATCACCCACAACCCGCACCATGCGTACCTCGTGGGGGATCGCTTCGTGCTGCTGAAGCGCGGGGCGATGTCCGGTGCCCATACGCGCGCCGAGATCACCCTCGACGAGCTCACCCGCCAGATGGCGGGGGGCTCGGAACTCGAGGACCTCCGACACGAGCTGGAACGCACCACCACCCCGTAACGCCTCGGCACCCTCCTACCCTGCCGCACCGTTCCTCGCGCCCCTGGCGGGGGCGCCCTGTCTGGGGGCGCGAGCAACCAGTGAACAGCCGCGGACGCGTCTGCCGGGACACCCCGCAGACGCGTCTGCGGCTTTTCGCCAACTGAGCGCGCAGTTCCTCGCGCCCCTTATCGGGGCGCCCTGTCTGGGGGCGCGGGGAACGGCGCGAGTAACCACGTCCAAGCCGCGGACCCCGAGGGCCGGGGACAACGCCCCCCCCGCAGGGGGGGTTAGCCAACAGAACCCCCCCGTTACCCCCCCCCCCCCCGGGGCCCGGCGACCCCCGGCCCCGGGGGGTGAGGCCCGGGGCGGCCGCGCCCCGGGTCCCCGTTGTGCGCGCCCCCGCGAGCGTGAGGCAGAATCGGCGCGATGAGCACCTACCGCGACCTCACCCACCGCGGCTCCGCACGCGCCACCGTCCTGCGGACCGTGGGCACGCGTGAACGCCGATCCCACCTGACGGCCCCCCGCGTCCCCACGGTCGGCATCGACATCGGCGGCACCAAGGTGATGGCGGGCGTCGTCGACGCCGACGGGCAGATCCTGGAGACGCTGCGCACCGAGACGCCGGACAAGTCCAAGAGCCCCAGGGTCGTCGAGGACACCATCGTCGAGCTGGTCCTCGACCTGTCCGACCGGCACGACGTGCACGCCGTCGGCATCGGCGCCGCGGGCTGGGTCGACGCGGACCGCAACCGCGTCCTGTTCGCCCCCCACCTGTCCTGGCGCAACGAGCCCCTCCGGGACCGCATCTCCGGCCGCCTCGCGGTGCCGGTCATGGTGGACAACGACGCCAACACCGCCGCGTGGGCGGAGTGGCGCTTCGGCGCGGGCCGCGGCGAGGACCACCTGGTCATGATCACCCTCGGCACCGGCATCGGCGGCGCCATCCTGGAGGACGGCCAGGTCAAGCGCGGCAAGTTCGGCGTGGCCGGGGAGTTCGGGCACATGCAGGTGGTGCCCGGCGGCCACCGCTGCCCCTGCGGCAACCGCGGCTGCTGGGAGCAGTACAGCTCCGGCAACGCGCTGGTCCGCGAGGCCCGGGAGCTCGCCGCCGCCGACTCCCCGGTGGCGTACGGGATCATCGAGCGGGTGAAGGGGAACGTCCCGGACATCACCGGGCCCCTGATCACCGAGCTGGCCCGCGAGGGCGACGCCATGTGCGTCGAGCTGCTCCAGGACATCGGCCAGTGGCTCGGCGTCGGCATCGCGAACCTGGCCGCGGCCCTCGACCCCTCCTGCTTCGTCATCGGCGGCGGCGTCAGCGCGGCCGACGACCTGCTCATCGGCCCCGCCCGGGATGCCTTCCGCCGCCACCTCACCGGCCGCGGCTACCGCCCCGAGGCCCGCATCGCCCGCGCCCAGCTCGGCCCCGAGGCCGGTATGGTCGGCGCCGCGGACCTCGCCCGCCTCGTCGCCCGCCGGTTCCGCCGCGCCAACCGCCGCCGCGTGGAGCGCTACGAGCGGTACGAGCGCTACGCCCAGGCCCGCCGCGCCGACGACCGCACCGCTCAGGGGACCCCGTAGATGACCGTGCCCCGCCAGCCCTCCCCGCCGGACGTGCCGGGCCCGCCCGGCCCCGGCTCCCCGGAGGGGCGCCGCCCCGAGGACCGCCGCCACATGATCCGCCGCCGCTGGCTCACGGCGACGATCATCGTGCTGCTCATCGGCGTCCCCGCCGGCTATCTGCTGATCTCCGCGAACCAGTCCCGCGACAGCGGCCGCGACAAGGAGAAGAAGTACTCCGCGACCGGCCTCACCGCGGGCTGGCCCTCCAAGGTCCAGCGCCGCCTGTACGACGTACCGGTGCCGCCGTACTCGGCGGAGGTCGCCTACTACGAGACGAACAACTGGCGCACCAGCAGGCTGTACGTGCAGTTCCTCACCAGTAACGAGGGCCTGGAGACGTTCCTGGAGGAGACCGGCACCAGCGCGCGCCGGCTGAAGAAGGACGACATCACGATCAGCAAGCGCGACCAGAAGGTCGTCGGCTGGGAGTTCACGGGCCCCGGCCCCTGGTCGGGCATCACCCACGACCAGGACGACCCCGCCCCCACCCAGGACATCGTGGTGAACCGCTCCAACCCCGACCATCCCATGGTGTACGTGGTGTCGCGGACCACCCCGTAAAGACGCCGCACCCGTGGGCGGCACGCGTCAGGGCGGCGCGTCCCGCCACCGCTCGTACGCGGCCACCGCCACCGCCAGGTCCTCCCACGCCATCCCGGCCGACTTGAACAGGCGCGGCCGCCCGGCCGGCACCGGCACCTCGCCCCGCACCAGCTCGCCGAGCGTCCACAGCGCCCCGGCGTCGACGGCACCGGCGGCCACGGCCCGCACGATGTCGCCGCACTCGCGCACCGCCACGGACCGGGCCTCGACGACGACCGTGGCGCGGCCCACGAGCCGCTCGTCGACCTCGCGCGCGGCGGGCTCGTGGGAGCCGACCGCGACGACGGCCGTGTGCGGGGCGAGCGGTCCGCTGTCGAAGAGCGGCGCGCGCGCCGTCGTGCAGCAGCACACGACGTCGGCCTTTGCGACGTCGTCGGGCGCGGCGGCCGCCGCCGGAAGACCGGCGTCCCGGCAGCGCGCCGCGAACGCCGCGAGCCGCCCCCGGTCCCGGCCCACCACGTCCACGTGCGCGAGCCCCGGCCGCACCGCCCGCACCGCCTCCACGTGCCCCCACGCCTGCGGCCCCGTGCCGAACACCAGCAGCCGCCGGGCCTCCGGGGCGGCCAGGCGGCGCAGTGCCGCCCCCGAGACGGCGGGTGTGCGCAGCGACGTCAGCGCGCTCCCGTCGAGCAGGGCCAGCGGGGTGTGGGTCACGCCGTCGAGGAGGACGTACAGGCCCTGGACGCGCGGCAGCCCGCGCGCGGGGTTGTCCGGCGTGACGGAGGCGACCTTCACCCCCGCGTACGCCGCCGTCGCCGAGGGCATCAGCAGGAGCTGGCCGCCCTCGACGCCGACCACGGACCGGGCGGGCTCCGCCTCCGGGTCGAGGCCGCCCCCGGTGAGGGCGGTCTCGACGGCGTCGACGGCGGCGGCCATGGGCACGAGCCGCGCGAGGGCGTCGGCGCCCAGGTGGGGAAGGCCCCCGGAGGGGCCGCTCAACGGGGCAGGACCCGGCGGGCGACGCCGACCGCCGCGCCCGTCGCCCCCGCGGCGAGCGCGAGGCGGCGCAGCGCGGTGCGGCGCCGGCCGCCCCAGCCGCCGTGCACGGCGCCCTCGCCCGGCGCCGGCACGTGCAGGTTGCCGTGTCCCGCCGGGGCGGACTCCTCGCGGGACAGGTGCGTCTTGTCCGCCTGCCGGGCCATCATCCGCTCCACCGTGCCGGGCGCCACCCGCGACTGCCACACCATCGAGCGCCCCAGCGGCCCGACGACCACCTCGCGCCGCGGCGTCCGTACCAGGTCCACGACGGCGCGGGCCACGCGCTCGGGGCTGTAGACGGGCGGCATGGCCAGCGCCTTGCGCCCCGTGTAGTTCGCGGCGTGCTCGAACAGCGGCGTGTCGATCGTGGCGGGCAGCACCGTGCACACGTGCACGTGCCGCGCCTTGTCCAGCCGCAGCTCCTGGCGCAGGCTCGCGCCCAGCGCCCGTACCGCGTGTTTCGACATGCCGTAGGCGTGCGTGTACGGCTGGGCGACCACGCCCACGATGGAGGACACGTTCACCAGCGTGCCCCGGCCCTGCTCGCGCATCACCCGCAGCGCGGCGCGAGCCCCGTGGACGTACCCCATGACGTTGACGTCCCAGACCTTGCGGACGTCCTCCAGCGGGACCTCGAGGAACGGGCCAAAGACCGTCACGGCCGCGGAGTTGACCCACACGTCGATCCGGCCGAACCGGTCCACCGCGCTGCGGGCGAGGTCGTCGACCGCCTTGGCGTCCGTCACGTCGGTCGGCACGACCAGCGCCCGCGCGCCCCGGTGGCGCTCGCACTCCTCCCGGACCGCCTCCAGCGCCTCCCGGCGCCGCGCCGCCAGCACCACCGAGCAGCCCTTGCGGGCGAACGCCAGGGCGGTGGCCCGTCCGATGCCACTGGACGCCCCGGTGATCACGACCACGGAATCCCGCACGCGCATGGCTGGCCCCTCTCTTGTCTTCTCTCCGCTTCCCTGCTTCTGTCCGGTTCTCTCCGGCACGTCCCGCGACCACCCGGCCCCCGGACGTCCGCCGACCGCTGAGCGGGTGCCCACGGGAGCCGATGCCACGCCGGATCAGAGGCGGCGACCGGGCCGCCCCTGGCGCCGCCCGGAGTGGCGGCAAGGGCACGCGCGTCCCCCCGCCGCCCGGCGGGTCACTCGTTGTCGAAGACGGCCTTCTGGACCTCGTCGGGACCGTCGAAGCTGTCGGGGGAGGCGTCGGACAGCTTCTCGACGAGGCCGTCGTCCGCGCCGTTGTCCCTGGCCAGCGCGACCAGGTCGTCGCGGCTCGAGGGATAGGTGGCGCCCTTGAGCGCCTTCTGCAGGTCGATGGGGCTGATGCCGGCCATGACGGTCTCCTTGCTGAACGTGGAAGAGGCCCCCCTGCGCAACGCCGCACGCCGGTGTCACCGGCGGCTCCATCGTGTCCACAGCCGGTGACGCCGCGCACGTCGAAGGCGGCCCGTCCGGCGTCCGTACGCGGGGACCGCCGCGCACAGCCGCCGGGCGGAACCGGCGCGCGTGCGGGGCCGACGGCCGGGCCGCGCCCCGCCCACCCGTTCGGCGCAGCACGCCTGGGCACGGGGTCAGCCGTGCCGCACACAGTGGTCGCATGAACCGCCGCTCCCGACGTCGCCGACCCCCGACGTCCCCCGGCTCATGAGCCGCCGCCCGCACACCGGCATCGTCATCGCCACCCGCAACCGCGCGGACAGCCTGGCCCGTACGCTGCGCCAACTGCTCGCCCTGCCCGAGCAGCCCGAGATCGTCGTCGTCGACAACGCCTCCACCGACGACACCAGAGCCCGGCTGGCCCGCGACTTCCCGCAGGTCACGCTGGTGCCCCTGCGCGTCAACCACGGCGCGGTCGCCCGCACCCACGGCGTGCGCGCCCTGCGCACCCCCTACGTGGCCTTCAGCGACGACGACTCCTGGTGGGCGCCCGGGGCCCTGGAGCGCGCGGCCGAGCTGATGGCCGCCCACCCCCGCCTCGGCCTGGTGTCCGCCCGCACCCTCGTCGGCCCCGCCGAGGAGCCCGACCCGCTCAACGACGTCCTCGCCACCTCCGCCCTCGGCCCGGCGCACGACCTGCCCGGCACGCAGGTGCTCGGCTTCCTCGCCTGCGCCTCCGTCGTCCGCCGCCACGCCTACCTGGACGTCGGCGGCTTCCACCCGCTGCTGTTCTTCGGCTGCGAGGAGACCCTGCTCGCCTACGACCTGGCCGCGCACGGCTGGGGCGTCGCGCACTGCGCGGACGTGGTCGCCCACCACCACCCCGACCCGGCCCCGCGCAGCGGCCGGCCGGTCATCATGCGCCGCAACGAACTCCTCACCCTCTGGCTGCGCCGCCCCCTGTCGCACGCCCTCGCCCGCACCCGCGAACTGGCCGCCGAGGCCCGCGAGGACCCGGCCGCCCGCCAGGCCCTGCGGGGGACCCTCGCCCGCCTGCCGGCCGCCCTGCGCGCCCGCCGACCCCTGCCGCCCCACCTGGAGCGGGCCGCCCGCACGCTGGACGGAGCACAGCCATGCCCGATCCCCGTACCACCGTCGTCGTGATCACCCACAACCGCCGCGACGAACTCCTGCGCGCCCTCGGCCACCTCGCCGACCTCCCCGAACGGCCGCCGGTGGTCGTCGTCGGCAACGCCTCCACCGACGGCACCGCCGACGCCGTCGCCCGCGGGTACGGCTTCTGCGTCCCGGCCGCAACCTCGGCGCCACCGGCCGCAGCCTCGCCGTCCGCGACGTCACCACGCCGTACGTGGCGTGCCCGCCGCCGCGCGCGGGGGCCGGTGCCCTCGCGCTGCGTCACCACCCGGACGGTGCATCCGGCCGTGCCGCCGCCGCGCCCGCGACGGACGCTGTTGCGGAGTCACGGGGGCCGCCCGCCCCGAGGGCACCGGCGCGGGCCGGGAGCCCGTACCGCCGTCGCCGCGTGCGAAGGAGCAAGACGTGCGAAGGAGCAAGAGATGAGCAGTGGTCAGTCCCGGACCTGGGAACACGCCGTCGTCACCGGCGGCGCCGGTTTCGTCGGCTCACACCTGTGCACCGCCCTGCTGGCCGCGGGCACGGCGGTGACCTGCGTGGACGACTTCAGCACCGGCCGGCCCGAGAACATCGCCGAATTGCTCGACCGCCCCGGGTTCCGGCTGGTGCAGGCCAACGTCTCGCAGGAGCTGATAGTCGAGCGACCGCCGGACCTGGTCCTGCACTTCGCGTCCCCGGCGTCCCCGGCGGACTACCTCCGGCTGCCGCTGCACACCATGGAGGCCGGCAGCCAGGGCACGCGCAACGCCCTGGAACTCGCCCACCGCGCGGAGGCCCGCTTCGTCCTCGCCTCGACCTCCGAGGTCTACGGCGACCCCGAGCAGCACCCCCAGGACGAGCGGTACTGGGGCCACGTGAACCCGGTCGGGCCCCGCAGCGTGTACGACGAGGCCAAGCGGTTCGGCGAGGCCCTGACCACGGCCCACGCCGAGACCCACGGCACGGACACCTGCATCGTGCGGCTGTTCAACACCTACGGCCCCCGGATGCGCGCCCACGACGGCCGCGCCGTGCCCACCTTCGTCCGCCAGGCCCTGGACGGCGAGCCCCTGACCGTCACCGGCGACGGCGGCCAGACCCGGTCCCTGTGCTACGTCGACGACACCGTGCGCGGCATCCTCGCGGCCGCGGCGCACGGCATGCGCGGCCCGGTCAACATCGGCAACCCCACCGAGACCACCATGCTCGACCTGGCGCGGTTCGTCATCCGGCTCACCGGCTCCCGCTCGGACGTCCGCTTCATCGAACGCCCGGCGGACGACCCGGCCGTGCGCTGCCCCGACATCACCCTCGCCCGCGACAAGCTCGGCTGGGAGCCGCAGGTGTCCGCCGAGGAGGGCCTGCGCCGCACCATCGACTGGTTCCGCTCCGCGCAGAGCCGCGAGGCACCGGCCCGGGCGCGCTGACCCGGCGCGCCCGCCCGGCCCGGCGCCACCCCGCGGCGCCGGCCTCCCCTCGACCCGCCGAAGGTTCGCCTCCCTACGCCGAAGGACCTGGGACCCCATGCGCATTCTCGGAATCAACGCCCTCTTCCACGACCCCGCCGCCGCCCTGCTGATCGACGGCCGGACGGTCGCCGCCGCGGAGGAGGAACGGTTCTCACGCCGCAAGCACGGGAAGCGGCCCCTGCCCTTCTCCGCCTGGGAACTGCCGGAGCAGGCCGCCGCCTGGTGCCTGCGCCGGGCCGGTCTGCGCCCCCAGGACCTCGACGCCGTCGCGTACTCCTTCGACCCGCGGCTCGCCCGCCCGGCCGACGCCATGGGCCTGGACGACCCCTGGGACCACCTGCGGCAGACCTACGCGCGGGAGGCCCCCAACTTCCTCAAGACCGCGCTGCCCGGCCTCGACCCGGACATCGTGCGGTTCGTGCCGCACCACATGGCCCACGCCGCGTCGGGCGCCTTCGCCGCGCCTGACGCCGGGGCGTCGTCCGTCCTCGTCCTGGACGGGCGCGGCGAACGGGCCTCGCACCTCGCCGCCCGCCGCGTCGGCGACCGCCTCGAACCCCTGTACGCCCAGGACCTGCCGCACTCCCTGGGCCTCGTCTACGAGGAGCTGACCGAGCACCTCGGCTTCCTGCGCTCCTCCGACGAGTTCAAGGTGATGGCCCTCGCCTCCCACGGCACCCCGCGCATGCTGCCCGAGCTGCGCCGCCACGTGTACTCCACGGGCGACGGCGGGTTCCGGGCCACGGGCGTGCCCTGGCACGACCTGTGCGCGCCGCGCGGCGCCGACGAGCCCTGGACGCAGGACCACGCCGACGTGGCGGCCAGTGCCCAGGCCGTCCTGGAGGAGACCCTCCTCGACCTCGCCCGCTGGCTGCACGGCAGGACGCACGACAGCGTGCTCACCCTCGCCGGCGGCGTCGCCCTCAACTGCGTCGCCAACTCCCGGATCGCCCGCGAGGGCCCCTTCTCCCGGGTGTGGGTCCAGCCGGCCGCGGGCGACGCGGGTACCGCCCTGGGCGGCGCCCTGCTCCTCGCCGCGGGCGGCGGCGACGCGCCCGAGCCCATGGCCGGGGCCGACCTCGGCCGGGACTGGTCGGACGCGGAGCTCGGCGCCTGGCTGAAGACGGCGGCCGTCCCCTTCGACCGGCCCCCGGACATCGCGGCCACCGTGGCCCGCGCCCTCGCGGACAACCAGATCGTGGCCTGGTTCCAGGGCCGCTCCGAGTACGGCCCGCGGGCCCTCGGCCACCGCTCCCTGCTGGCGCACCCCGGGCACGCGGGCAACCTGGAACGGCTCAACGACGTCAAGGGCCGCGAGCAGTTCCGCCCCGTCGCGCCGATGGTCCTCGCCGACCGGGCCCCGGACATCTTCGACGGGCCCATGCCGAGCCCGTACATGCTCTTCGTCCACGACGTGGCCCCGGAGTGGCGCGAGCGCATCCCCGCGGTCGTGCACGTCGACGGCACCGCGCGGATCCAGACCGTGGACCCGGCCGCGGAGCCGCTCGTCGCCCGCATGCTCCAGGAGTTCGAGCGCCTCACCGGCCTGCCCGTGGTCGTCAACACCAGCCTGAACACCGCGGGACGCCCCATGGTCGACGACCCGCGCGACGCCCTGGAGTGCTTCGGCTCCTCGCCCGTCGACCTCCTGGCCATGGGCCCGTACGCCATCCGGCGCGGGGACGCCTTCCGCACCCGCGACGACGAGGACCTGTGATGGCGCACCCCCCGCCGGAGGCGACGGACGCCGCCCACGACGACCTCGCCCACGACGGCGGCGGCCCCGCCGGTGAGACCGCGTACGCCGTCGTGGTCCCCACGCTCGGCCGGCCGAGCCTCGGCGCCTGTCTGCGGGCCCTCGCCGACGCCGGGCCGCCGCGCCCGGTGCGGATCGTCCTCGTCGACGACCGGCCCGGCGCCGGGTCCGCGCCGCTGCCCGTGGACGTCCCGGTGCCGCTGCGCCCCCTCACCACCGTCGTACGGGGCCGCGCCCGGGGCCCCGCCGCCGCGCGCAACACCGGCTGGCGGGCGGCGGGCCGCGTGCCCTGGATCGTCTTCCTCGACGACGACGTGGTGCCCGGGCCCACGTGGGCCGACGACCTGGCCCTCGACCTGGCCCGGGCGACGCACCGCACGGCGGCGGTCACCGCCCGCATCGAGGTGCCGCTGCCCGAGGACCGCAGGCCCACCGACTGGGAGCGCAACACCGTCGGCCTCGCCACCGCCCGCTGGATCACCGCCGACATGGCGTACCGGCGCGCGGCGCTGGAGGCCGTCGGCGGCTTCGACGAACGGTTCCGGCGCGCCTTCCGCGAGGACGCCGACCTCGCCCTGCGCGTGCTCGCCGCCGGATGGACCGTGACCGCCGGGGACCGCACCACGACCCACCCCGTGCGCCCGGCCGACCGGTTCGTCTCCGTCCGCGTCCAGGCGGGCAACGCCGACGACGTCCTGATGACCCGGCGCCACGGCCCCGCGGGGTGGCGCGGGGCGGACGCGCCCCGGGGGCGCCTGCCCCGCCACCTCGCCGTGACCGGGGCGGCGGCGGCCGCCCTGGCCTGCGCCGCCCTGCGCAGGCCCGCCGCGACCATGATGACCGCGGCCCCGGTCACCGCCCCGGCGG
>NZ_JASCXL010000094.1:0-36224 GCF_030010595.1 Streptomyces sp. CC224B
GGGTTGTCCCATCCCAGGCCCGCTATATTTTGGCGCTCCATCATGGGTGTGGGGGGGGCGGGGGGCCCGCCCCCCCCGGGAGGGGGAGGCGGGGGACCCGGCAGACCTCTTCGACGCTGCTCGGCTCGCGCCGGGACAGGTCGATACCGAGCTCCTCCGCGGCGCGGAAGACGTCCTCGTCCGTGTCGCGCATCTCGATGGACATGCCGTCCGAGGACAGCACCTCCACGTTGAGGCACAGGGACTGCATTTCCTTGATGAGCACCTTGAAGGACTCAGGAATGCCGGGCTCGGGGATGTTCTCGCCCTTGACGATGGCCTCGTAGACCTTCACGCGGCCGGTGACGTCGTCGGACTTGATGGTCAGCAGCTCCTGGAGGGCGTACGCGGCGCCGTAGGCCTCGAGGGCCCACACCTCCATCTCACCGAAGCGCTGGCCACCGAACTGAGCCTTACCACCCAGCGGCTGCTGGGTGATCATGGAGTACGGACCGGTCGAGCGGGCGTGCAGCTTGTCGTCGACCAGGTGGTGCAGCTTCAGGATGTACATGTACCCGACGGAGATCGGGTCCGGGAACGGCTCGCCGGAGCGGCCGTCGAACAGCCGCGCCTTGCCGGACGGGAGCACCATCCGCTCGCCGTCGCGGTTCGGGATGGTGTGCTGGAGCAGACCGGCCAGCTCGTCCTCACGCGCACCGTCGAAGACCGGGGTGGCGACGTTCGTGCCGGGGTCGACCTTGTCGGCGCCGATGGCCTGGAGGCGCTCCGCCCACTCGTCCGCGAGGCCGGAGACGTCCCAGCCGCGGCTGGCGAGCCAGCCGAGGTGGATCTCCAGGACCTGTCCCGGGTTCATTCGGGACGGGACACCCAGCGGGTTGAGGATGATGTCGACCGGGGTGCCGTCCTCCAGGAACGGCATGTCCTCGATCGGCAGGATCTTGGAGATGACGCCCTTGTTGCCGTGGCGGCCGGCGAGCTTGTCACCGTCGGTGATCTTGCGCTTCTGCGCCACGTACACGCGCACGAGCTGGTTGACACCGGGGGGAAGCTCGTCGCCCTCCTCGCGGTCGAAGACGCGGACGCCGATGACCTTGCCGGTCTCGCCGTGCGGCACCTTCAGCGAGGTGTCGCGGACCTCGCGGGCCTTCTCGCCGAAGATCGCGCGGAGCAGGCGCTCCTCCGGGGTCAGCTCGGTCTCACCCTTGGGCGTGACCTTGCCGACGAGGATGTCGCCGGCGATGACCTCGGCACCGATGCGGATGATGCCGCGCTCGTCGAGGTCGGCGAGGACCTCCTCGGAGACGTTCGGGATGTCCCGGGTGATCTCCTCGGGGCCCAGCTTGGTGTCACGGGCGTCGACCTCGTGCTCCTCGATGTGGATCGAGGAGAGGACGTCGTCCTGCACGAGGCGCTGCGACAGGATGATCGCGTCCTCGTAGTTGTGGCCCTCCCACGGCATGAACGCGACCAGCAGGTTCTTGCCGAGCGCCATCTCGCCTTCCTGGGTGGCCGGGCCGTCGGCGAGGACCTGGCCCTCGATGACGCGCTGGCCTTCCTCGACGACAACCTTCTGGTTGACCGAGGTGCCCTGGTTGGAGCGGGAGAACTTGGCGACGCGGTACGTGGTGTACGTGCCGTCGTCGTTGGTGACGGTGACGTAGTCCGCGGAGACCTCCTGGACCACACCGGCCTTCTCGGCCTTGATGACGTCACCGGCGTCGACGGCGCAGCGGTACTCCATGCCCGTACCGACGAGGGGGGCCTCGGCGGTGATCAGCGGCACGGCCTGGCGCATCATGTTCGCGCCCATGAGCGCGCGGTTGGCGTCGTCGTGCTCGAGGAAGGGGATCATGGCGGTCGCGACCGACACCATCTGGCGCGGCGAGACGTCCATGTAGTCCACGTCGGACGGGGCGACGTAGTCGACCTCGCCGCCGCGGCGGCGGACCAGGACGCGGTTCTCGGCGAACCGGAGCTCGTCCGTCAGCGGCGCGTTGGCCTGCGCGATGACGAATCGGTCCTCTTCGTCGGCGGTCAGGTAGTCGACGTCGTCGGTGACCTGGCCGTCGACGACCTTGCGGTACGGCGTCTCGACGAAGCCGAACGCGTTGACGCGGCCGTAGGAGGCGAGCGAGCCGATCAGACCGATGTTCGGGCCCTCGGGCGTCTCGATCGGGCACATGCGGCCGTAGTGGGACGGGTGCACGTCGCGCACCTCGAAGCCGGCCCGCTCACGGGACAGACCACCCGGGCCGAGCGCGGACAGACGACGCTTGTGCGTCAGCCCGGACAGCGGGTTGTTCTGGTCCATGAACTGCGAGAGCTGGCTGGTGCCGAAGAACTCCTTGATGGAGGCGACGACCGGCCGGATGTTGATCAGCGTCTGCGGCGTGATGGCCTCGACGTCCTGCGTCGTCATGCGCTCGCGGACGACGCGCTCCATCCGGGCCAGACCCGTGCGGACCTGGTTCTGGATGAGCTCGCCGACGTTGCGCAGGCGGCGGTTGCCGAAGTGGTCGATGTCGTCGGTCTCGACGACGATCTGGCTGCCGTTGTCGCCGACCGTCTCGGTCTCGCCCGCGTGCAGCTTCACCAGGTACTTGATCGTCGAGATGATGTCCTCGACGGTCAGGATGCCGGCGTCGAGCGGGGCGTCGGCGCCCAGCTTCTTGTTGACCTTGTAGCGGCCGACCTTCGCGAGGTCGTAGCGCTTCGGGTTGAAGTAGAGGTTCTCGAGCAGCGTCTGCGCGGCCTCACGCGTGGGCGGCTCGCCCGGGCGCAGCTTGCGGTAGATGTCGAGCAGCGCGTCGTCCTGGCCCTGGGTGTGGTCCTTCTCCAGGGTGGCGCGCATGGACTCGTACTCGCCGAACTCCTCGAGGATCTGCTCGGTGGTCCAGCCGAGCGCCTTCAGGAGGACGGTGACCGACTGCTTGCGCTTGCGGTCGATGCGGACGCCGACCATGTCGCGCTTGTCGATCTCCATCTCCAGCCAGGCACCCCGGGACGGGATGATCTTGGCGGAGAAGATGTCCTTGTCGGACGTCTTGTCGATGGAGGAGTCGAAGTAGACGCCGGGGGAACGGACGAGCTGCGACACCACGACACGCTCGGTGCCGTTGATGACGAAGGTGCCCTTGTTCGTCATGAGCGGGAAGTCGCCCATGAAGACCGTCTGGGACTTGATCTCGCCGGTCTCGTTGTTGGTGAACTCGGCGGTGACGAAGAGCGGCGCGGCGAAGGTGAAGTCGCGCTCCTTGCACTCGTCGATCGAGTTCTTCGGAGGCTCGAAGCGGTGGTCGCGGAAGGTCAGCGACATCGACCCGGAGAAGTCCTCGATCGGGGAGATCTCCTCGAAGATCTCTTCGAGACCGGACTTGGTGGGGACGTCCTGACCTGACTCGAGAGCCGCCTCGACGCGAGCCTTCCACGCGTCGTTGCCGAGCAGCCAGTCGAAGCTCTCGGTTTGCAGCGCGAGAAGGTTCGGAACCTCGAGGGGCTCCTTGATCTTTGCAAAGGAGATGCGCAGCGGGGCGGTGCTGGCGCCGTTGTTCGTATTCGCGGTCGAGGCAGTGCGCGAGGCGGCCAAGAGGGGGTCCTTCCGAGGGCTCGGACTCACTACGCGCGTACCGGTCCCAGGCTGTACAGAGAGACAGAAGTCCCAGGTCAGGGAGGTTTCGGTCCACAGTGCTCAAGCATGGGCATGCCCCTGGTGACGGGCAGGAGGCAGCTAACAGGCAGCGCAAAGGGTCAGTGTAGCCACCTGGCCCACTGATGTCCAGTGCGGGGTTTCGGAGACCCTCGTTGTTCTCAACACCTGCGGCAAGCCACGTCCTCAACGCACATCGATACTGCCCTCTTCGCCGCCGATCCATGCCTCGGATGCGGATCCTTGTGACGACGCGTCCTGAGAATTGCGCGCTGCGTGCGGTTCGTCAAGGCCCCCCAGCCCTGACGGGCCCCGATTCGGGGGCCGCCCGGGGCCGACCCGGGGCACAACGAAGATCACCATACCCCCCGGTGCCGACAGTGCAAGCGGCCGTCACGGGAACGCCGAAGGGCGACCACCCAACTGGGTGATCGCCCTTCGGTGTCCGCGCGTTACAGCGGGAGCGGCTCCGGGTCCCTCAGGGGACCGCGGGCCCGTGGAGTCGCGTACGACCCCGTGAGGTCTTACTTGACCTCGACGGAGGCGCCGGCGCCCTTGAGGGCCTCGGCGGCCTTCTCCGCGGCGTCCTTGGCGACCTTCTCGAGGACCGGCTTCGGGGTGCCGTCGACGAGGTCCTTGGCCTCCTTCAGACCCAGGGAGGTCAGCTCGCGCACGACCTTGATGACCTGGATCTTCTTGTCGCCGGCGCCGGTGAGGATGACGTCGAACTCGTCCTTCTCCTCGACGGCCTCGGCGGCGGCGCCACCAGCGGCACCACCGGCGACGACGACCGGCGCGGCAGCGGCGGCGGTGACGTCGAACTTCTCCTCGAAGGCCTTGACGAACTCGGAGAGCTCGATGAGGGTCATGCCTTCGAACTGCTCGAGCAGCTCGTCCTGGGTGAGCTTCGCCATGATGGCGGTCCTTCCACTAATTCGGCAGGTGCCGGATGTACTGGTGTGGCGGGCGTACGTCTGGCCCGCGGTGACCGTCGCCGTCAGGCGGCGGTCATGATGCGAGCCGAGTTACTCGGCACCGCCCTGCTCGTCCTGCTTGGCACGGAGCGCGTCCACGGTGCGGACGAGCTTCGACGGCAGCGCCTGGAAGACGGAGGCAGCCTGGGACTGCTTCGCCTTGAAGGCACCGGCCAGCTTGGAGAGCAGAACCTCGCGGGACTCGAGGTCCGCAAGCTTCTTGATGTCGTCGGCGGACATCGCCTTGCCGTCAAGGACGCCGCCCTTGATGACGAGGGCGGGGTTGTCCTTGGCGAAGTCACGCAGACCCTTCGCCGCCTCGACCGGGTCGCCGGTCACGAAGGCGACAGCCGTCGAGCCCTTGAGGTGCTCGTCGAGCTGGATCCCGGCCTCATTGGCCGCGATCTTGGTCAGCGTGTTCTTCACCACACGGTACTGAGCGTTGTCGCCGAGAGAACGGCGGAGCTGCTTGAGCTGCGCCACGCTCAGTCCGGTGTAGGAAGTCACAACAGCAGCGTTGGAGTCGCGCAGCTTCTGCGTGATCTCCTCGACGGCTGCGACCTTGTCGGACGTCGCCATGAGCCTCGGCCTCCTTCCGGGGTGATGATCCTCGACTGACCTGTTCGATCAGCCGCGCGTCGCCGGACCGCCTGAATCAGGCACACGAGGAAGGGGCCTTGCACAAAACGAAACGCCCCGGCGCAGGCGCACGGGGCGTGAGCTCGACCGGACGCGATGCGTCCAGGAGCACTTCCACGGTCACCTACGCGGGTCGTCCGCAGTTCAGCGGATCCTTCGGCCGCCGCGCACTCTTACGAGCACACGACAACGACCAGCGGTCTTTGGCTTCTCCGGAAGGCTACGCGAACGGGGCCGCGTCAAGCAAATCGGTCGTCCGGGGCGGAGCGGACCGGCCGCCCGGGCCGGGGGCACACCCCGAGCCGGGCGGCAGCCCCTGGCCGGGCCGCAGCCCCTGGCCGGGCGGCGGCGCCCGCCCCGGGGCCGAGGGCCGGGCCGGGGCGGGGTGTACACAGCGTGGGCCGGGCCCGGGAGGGACGTCGCCGCCCCGGGAGGCGTCACCCGCGGCCGGGGCCGGAACGGAGAGTCGCCCGGCGGGCGTCAGGAGGTGCCCTCGGCGCTGCCGCTCTCCTTCTTCATCTCCTTCATCATCTCGGCGAGGTCCATGACCTCGTTCTTCGGCGGCGCCGTGACCTTCACCGGCTTGTTCACGTCGAAGAACGTGATCGTCGTGTCGAACTTGCCCTTGTCGGCGTCGCCCTGGGCGCGGAACTGCTTGGTGTGGTCCTCGCCGTCGATCCACATGTCCATGGTCAGCTTGTCGATGCCCATGTCCTCGTACTGCTTGAGGCCCTTCTCCTGGCGCTCGCGGGTCTTCGGGTCCTTCTTGTCGATCGCCGCGCGCATCTGGTCCAGCGTGACCGTGCCCTTGTAGTGGGTGGTCTCGGTGCCGTCCACGGTCTCCTCGCCGACCTTCTTCAGGTCGTCGGAGCCGGTGAAGAGGGTCGACTGGGCGGCCGGGTTCTGCTCGGCCGTGGCGGTGGCCGAGGACGGCGCGGGCTTGTTCGGCGCGCCCTTGCCCATGGACTTGGCGTCGAACTTGATCCACCTCTTGCCGTCCGACTCGGCGGAGGCCTTGCCGCCGCCGAGGTAGACGCCGTCGCCGACGACGCGGATCTCCATCTTCTCGGGACCCTGGGCCGGCGCGCTCATCTTCATGCTCATGGCGAGCGGCTCGGTCGCCATGGACGCCTCGCCCTGGACCTTGCCCTCCCCCGGGAGCTGGCCCTTCATGCGGAAGCTGAAGGACGTGAGCTTCTCGCTCTTCTCCGCGGCCTTCTTCACGGCCGCGGCGGGCGAGATGTCCTCGCCCGCGCGGTCCGACTTCTTCTCCGAGCCGCACGCCACCGCGCCACCGGCCAGCAGCAGGGCCGCCAGAGCGGCACTCGCCGCCCTCTTACGACCCATACGTACGGAACTGCTCATTACCCCACCCCTACGAACATTTGATCCACTTCTTGCGGTGGGGTGAGATTACCTGACGGACGCGCGGGGGTCCTCCGGGAAGTTCCCCCGAGGTGAAGACCGAGATCAGGACGGAACCGGACCGAGATCGGAGCGGCCCGGTCCCGTCCAGGCCCGGTCAAGGCCGGGCCGGGCCGGGCCGGGCCGGGCCGGGCCGGGCCGCCGGAGGATCAGGGCGTGGTCCGCCGCAGGGTCAGGTCGTGGGCTGCCGGTTCATCAGGTCCCGGAAGTCCGCGGTGTCGGACGCGGGCGGCTTCTCGGCGGAGACCGGGGTGCCGTAGTCGCTGTAGTAGGCGGTCGCGGACAGCTCGCCGGTCTTCATCTGGCCCTTTTCGACCTTCTTGACCAGCAGGTTCTCGTCGTTGACCCAGATGTCGACGGTCTCGGTGGTGACGCCCGCCTGCTCGAGCTGCTTCTTCATGTCGGCGAGCTGGGACGCGCTGAGGCCGGAGGACTTCTCGGCGAGCTCGGCGACGTCGACGGTGCCGGAGTAGTGCGTGGTGTTCACGCCCCGGACCTCCTCCCGGCCGACCTTCTTCACGTCGCCGGAGGCGAGCAGCATCTTCACCGACTGGTGCGGCGTGCTGTTCTGCATCGCGTCCTTCATGTACGCGCCCGAGCCGCCGCCGATCCGCTCCAGGTCGTCGTACGCGTACTTCACCCAGTGCTTGCCGCCGACCTGGGCGGCGAAGCGGTCGCCCATCTTCGCGTAGTACGCGTCGGGCAGGTAGCGGGCCTCCATGGACGTGCTGCCGGTCTGGCGCATCGTCTCGGCCATCTGGCCGCCGGTGTAGGTGATGGTCATGGTGCCGGTGAGGCCGTCCGCCCAGCCGAGGGAGCCCTTGGCCTTCATGGACATCGCGGAGCCCATGGTGGTCTCGGACTCGACCTTCGCCGAGTCGGCCTTGTCGGTGGTGCTCTCGATCTGCCGCAGGGCGGCTATCGGGCTGACGTCGAGCCCGCCCTTGCCCTTGCTGTCCGAGGAGCCCTTGTCGTCGTCGGAGCCGCCCGACGAGCCGCAGGCGGCCAGTCCGGTCAGGGCCGTCGCGGTGGCGATGCCCAGCGCCAGGCGGCGCACTGTCATGCCGTTCATGTCGTCCCACCCCTTGCGTCCATGGAGAGCCAGCACGCTAGCGCGGTCCGCTCCCCGGCGTCTCCCGTACGTCGTCCACATCACGTACGGGACCATGCGTCCCCCGGGCGTATACCCGTACAACGGGACGGGCCCCGCACCACGAATGGTTGCGGGGCCCGTCTCATACGCGCCGGTCACTCGGCTGCCGTCGGTGTCAGACGGCGGCCGGGTCCTCCTCGACGAGGAGGTTGCGGGTGCGGTTGGGGTCGACCGGAATGCCGGGGCCCATCGTGGTGGTGATGGCGGCCTTCTTGATGTAGCGACCCTTGGCGGCGGACGGCTTCAGGCGGAGGATCTCCTCCAGGGCCGCGCCGTAGTTCTCCACCAGCTTGGTGTCGTCGAAGGACGCCTTGCCGATGATGAAGTGCAGGTTCGCGTGCTTGTCGACACGGAACTCGATCTTGCCGCCCTTGATGTCGTTGACAGCCTTGGCGACGTCGGGGGTCACGGTGCCGGTCTTCGGGTTCGGCATCAGACCACGCGGACCGAGCACGCGGCCGAGGCGGCCGACCTTGCCCATGAGGTCCGGGGTGGCGACGACGGCGTCGAAGTCGAGACGGCCCTTCGAGACCTCGTCGATCAGCTCGTCGGCGCCGACGATGTCGGCGCCGGCGGCCTCCGCGGCCGCAGCACGGTCACCGGTCGCGAAGACCAGGACCCGGGCGGTCTTACCGGTGCCGTGCGGGAGGTTCACGGTGCCACGGACCATCTGGTCGGCCTTGCGCGGGTCAACGCCCAGGCGGAAGGCGACCTCGACGGTGCCGTCGAACTTGGTCGAGGAGGTCTCCTTGGCGAGGCGGACGGCCTCGAGCGGGGCGTACAGCTTCTCCCGGTCGATCTTGGCGTCCGCAGCGCGGAGAGTCTTGCTGCGCTTCACTTCTACTCCTGAGGTTCAGGTATGGAGTTCGTGGTCCGGGCCAGCGCTTGGCCCTGCCACATCAGGACTGCGGGTCTACGGTGCGACTCCGCGGCGTGGGTGAGGTCAGCCCTCGACCGTGATGCCCATGGAGCGGGCGGTGCCAGCGATGATCTTCGACGCGGCGTCGAGGTCGTTGGCGTTGAGGTCGGGCATCTTGGTCTCGGCGATCTCGCGGACCTGCGCCTGGGTGATCTTGGCGACCTTGGTCTTGTGCGGCTCGCCGGAGCCCTTCTCCACGCCCGCGGCCTTGAGGATCATCTTCGCGGCCGGCGGGGTCTTGGTGATGAAGGTGAAGGAACGGTCCTCGTAGACCGTGATCTCCACCGGGATGACCCAGCCGCGCTGCGACTCGGTCGCGGCGTTGTAGGCCTTGCAGAACTCCATGATGTTCACGCCGTGCTGGCCCAGCGCGGGGCCGACCGGCGGGGCCGGGTTGGCGGCACCGGCCTGGATCTGGAGCTTGATGAGCCCCGTGACCTTCTTCTTCTTGGGAGGCATTGCTCTCTCCGGGTCCTAGTGAGAGTGTTGAGCAGCCCCCTCCACCATGATCGTTCGACGACCGCACGCGATCGTCGGGATCATCTGGATGGAGGCATACCGCACCACGATAACGGGTATCGCGGCGGGGCCCAAACCGATATCACGGCGGACCCCACCGGACACCCCTCGCCGGGCCCCGGCCCGCGGGTTCAGCAGCGCTTGGACGTCATCGCCTGGCCCGCCAGCGGGTCACCGGGCGCGCGGAGCTGTCCGACCGCGGCGGTGCACTCGCCCGCGGTGGCGGCGGGCAGCGACCAGAACTCCTGCGCGTTGGTCTGGTTCCACCAGTCCTGACCGACGATCTCGTCCCGGGAGTAGCTGTAGACCCCGGTGCTGACGTCGTAGTCCTTGACCTTGTCGCGGAAGCTCTGCCACACCCAGACGTAGCCGTAGTTCTGCTTGCAGCGCGGCGAGTAGAACTGCTTGACCGACGCGGCGCGCGCTCCGCCCCGGTCGATGTAGGCCGTGGTCCCGATCTGGTAGGCGTCCGAGCAGACGCCGGCCGCCCGGGCCTTGAGGCTCTTCGGGTTGCCCTCGGCCGAGGGGGCGGTCGACTGGGGCGCCGCCCTTCTGGCGTCGGGCGCGGGCGCCGGGCCGGTGCCCGCGAGGGCGGAGCCGGTGCCGAGCAGGACGAAGGCGCAGGCGGCGGAGGCAGCGATCGCGGTCTTACGGGCATGCATCAGGTGGTCCCCCTTGCTCATCGGTGACGTCACTCGTCGATGACGTCGCTCGTCGGCAGAAGAGCCCGGTCGCCATAACGCCACGGAGCACCGCAAATCGCCGCTCATGGCGACAGAGATCCCCATAAGCGTGCTGAAGTGTCGTGGAGGAAGGGACCGGGCGTTTCCGTATACCAGTGAGACAGCCCGGGGCTCCGGAAGGTTGTGGTGCGGGACACATTCACTTCGCACGCCCACGACAGAGCCCCTGGGCTGCGGTTTCCCGCTGCCCAGGGGCTCTGGTGGACGTATGCCGTGCGCTCAGTTCTTCTGGATCTGGTCGAAGCTCAGCTCGACCGGGGTCTCGCGGCCGAAGATCTCGACGAGGCCCTTGACCTTCTTCGAGTCGGCGTTGATCTCGTTGATCGTGGCCTGGAGCGTGGCGAACGGGCCGTCGGTGACGGTGACCGAGTCGCCGACCTCGAAGTCCAGGACCTGGACCTCGACCTTGCGCTGCGGGGCGGGCTTGCCCTCGGCCTCGGCGGCCTCGCGGGCGGCCTTCTCCTCGGCCTCCGGGGCGAGCATCTTGACGATCTCGTCCAGGGTCAGCGGGTACGGGTCGTAGGCGTTGCCGACGAAGCCGGTGACGCCGGGGGTGTTGCGGACGACGCCCCAGGACTCGTTCGTCAGGTCCATGCGCACCAGGACGTAGCCGGGGAGCTTGTTCTGGCGGATCGTCTTGCGGTCGCCGTTCTTGATCTGGACGACCTCTTCCTGCGGCACCTCGGCCTGGAAGATGTAGTCCTCGACGTTCAGCGAGACGGCGCGCTGCTCGAGGTTCGTCTTCACGCGGTTCTCGTAACCGGCGTAGGTGTGGATGACGTACCACTCGCCGGGCAGGCCGCGCAGCTCCTCGCGGAGGGCGGCGACGGGGTCGACCGGCTCGGCGGGCTCCGCCTCCTCGGCGTCCTCCGCGCTCTCCTCGGCGGCCTCGTCCTCGTCGCTCTCGGCGACGGCCTCGACCTCGTCGTCGGCGTCGGTCTCGACCTCAGCGTCGGCCTCGGCCTCGGCCTCAAGCTCGACCTCGGCGTCGGCCTCGATCTCGTCGTCCTCGTGCACCGCGGCCTCTTCGGCAGCCTCACCGGCGGCGGCGTCGGCAGCCTCGGCCTCGTCCGGGTCCACGGCGTCCGCCGCCTCGACGATGTCGATCTGGTCCTCCACGGACTCCGCCGACTCGATGGCGTCGTTCAGGTTCGGGTCAGACACGGTGGCTGCTTCTTCCTGGATACATAGGGGTGGAACACGCGAAAGGGGCGCCTGGCGCGGCGCCCTTCGCTTGCGGCTCAGCCGAAGATGTACTTGATGAGGTTGCTGAAGCCATAGTCAATCACGGTCACGAGGCCGATCATGATGACGACGAAGACGATCACCACAGTGGTGTACGTCGTGAGCTGACTGCGCGTGGGCCAGACGACCTTGCGGAGCTCGGCGACGATCTGGCGGTAGAAGAGCGCGAGACGGCCCAGGGGGCCCTTCTTTCCGCGCTTGCCGCCCTTGCGGGTCTTCCTCTTGGACTCCGGCGCCTCGTCCTGGGCATCAGGCATGTCGATGGAGCCCACGGCGTCCGTCACTCGTCCTCACCTGATTCCGGGTCGTGGCCGTGCCGCGCCCGGTTGAGCCGCACGGCGGTGCATAGCAGTACGTACATGCGCACACATCCTGGCGAAGGTGTGTGTAGCAGGGCCGGAGGGACTTGAACCCCCAACCGCTGGTTTTGGAGACCAGTGCTCTACCAATTGAGCTACGACCCTTTGGAGTCCCCCAACCTACAGCATCCGACCAGGTGCACCGAGTGCGGTTGGAAGGTGCGGCCGGTGAGGGCCAACGACCAGTGAGTGTACGTGGTCCGGGGCGCCTCGTCGAACAGCCTCGGTTCCGCCGGTCGTTCCGGTGCTCCGGCAAACCCGTGTGCCCGGGCCGCGCGGGGTCTGGAACGATGGGCCCATGAGCGCTGTCACTCCACCCACCGAGCGCCGGGTCTCCGCCCGAGTCGGCGCGATCTCCGAGTCCGCGACCCTCGCCGTCGACGCCAAGGCCAAGGCCCTCAAGGCCGCCGGGCGCCCGGTGATCGGTTTCGGCGCCGGTGAGCCCGACTTCCCGACCCCGGACTACATCGTCGAGGCCGCGGTCGAGGCCTGCAAGAACCCGAAGTACCACCGCTACACCCCGGCGGGCGGCCTGCCCGAGCTGAAGGCCGCGATCGCCGCGAAGACGCTGCGCGACTCCGGTTACGAGCCCGAGGCCGCCGAGATCCTGGTGACCAACGGCGGCAAGCAGGCGATCTACGAGGCCTTCGCCGCGATCCTCGACCCGGGTGACGAGGTCATCGTGCCGGCGCCGTACTGGACGACGTACCCGGAGTCGATCCGGCTCGCGGGCGGCGTCCCGGTCGAGGTCGTCGCCGACGAGACGACGGGGTACCGCGTCTCCGTGGAGCAGCTCGAGGCCGCGCGCACGGAGAAGACCAAGGTCGTCCTTTTCGTGTCGCCGTCCAACCCGACGGGCGCGGTGTACAGCCGCGCGGACGCGGAGGCCATCGGCCGCTGGGCCCTGGAGCACGGCCTGTGGGTGATGACGGACGAGATCTACGAGCACCTCGTCTACGGCGACGCGGAGTTCACGTCCCTGCCCGCGCTGCTGCCCGAGCTGCGCGACAAGTGCGTCGTGGTCAACGGCGTCGCGAAGACGTACGCGATGACCGGCTGGCGCGTGGGGTGGATCATCGGGCCGAAGGACGTGGTGAAGGCCGCGACGAACCTCCAGTCGCACGCCACCTCCAACGTGTCCAACGTGGCTCAGGCCGCCGCGATCGCCGCCGTCTCCGGCGACCTGACCGCCGTCGAGAGGATGCGCGAGGCCTTCGACCGGCGCCGCCGGACCATCGTGCGGATGCTGAACGAGATCGACGGCGTCCTCTGCCCCGAGCCCGAGGGCGCGTTCTACGCCTACCCGTCGGTGAAGGGCCTGCTCGGCAAGGAGATCCGTGGCAGGCGCCCGCAGGACAGCGTCGAGCTGGCCGCGCTGATCCTGGACGAGGTCGAGGTCGCGGTCGTCCCGGGCGAGGCCTTCGGCACGCCGGGCTACCTGCGACTGTCGTACGCGCTGGGTGACGAGGACCTGGTCGAGGGCGTGTCGCGCATCCAGAAGCTGCTGGCGGAGGCGCGGGACTGACGTTCCGTGGCGGTCGCGCCGCACGCGCGCGTGCCTGACGGGCACCTCCGGATCTCCGGAGGTGCCCGTTTCTTCGTTCGGGCGCGTACCCCATGAGCAGAAGCGGCTACCGGGACGGGGGGTGCGTACGGCAAGATCCTGGAATGGAGCGTGTACGACACCTGAGCGAGCTGCCCAAAGCCCATCTGCATCTGCACTTCACGGGGTCGATGCGGCCCGCCACCCTCCTGGAGCTCGCCGACAAGTACGGCGTCCATCTGCCCGAGGCGCTGACCAGCGGCACGCCGCCGAAGCTGCGGGCCACCGACGAGCGGGGCTGGTTCCGCTTCCAGCGCCTGTACGACATCGCCCGGTCGTGCCTGCGCGCCCCCGAGGACATCCAGCGGCTGGTGCGCGAGGCCGCCGAGGAGGACATCAAGGACGGCTCCGGCTGGCTGGAGATCCAGGTCGACCCGACCTCGTACGCGCCCCGGCTCGGGGGGCTCATCCCCGCCCTGGAGGTCATCCTGGACGCGGTCGACACCGCCTCGCGCGAGACCGGGCTCGGGATGCGTGTGCTGGTCGCCGCGAACCGCATGAAGCACCCGCTGGACGCGCGCACGCTGGCGCGGCTGGCGGTCCGGTACGCCGACCGCGGCATCGTCGGCTTCGGGCTCTCCAACGACGAGCGGCGCGGCCTCGCACGGGACTTCGACCGCGCCTTCGCCATCGCCCGGGAGGGCGGGCTGCTCGCGGCGCCGCACGGCGGTGAGCTGGCCGGTCCCGCCTCCGTGCGCGACTGCCTGGACGACCTGCACGCGCGGCGCATCGGGCACGGGGTGCGGGCGGCGGAGGACCCGCGGCTGCTGAAGCGGCTCGCCGAGCGGGGCATCACCTGCGAGGTCTGCCCGGCGTCGAACGTGGCCCTCGGCGTCTACGAGAAGCCCGGGGACGTGCCGCTGCGGACGCTGTACGAGGCCGGGGTGCCGATGGCGCTCGGGGCCGACGACCCGCTGCTCTTCGGCTCGCGGCTGGCCGCGCAGTACGAGATCGCGCGGCATCACCACGGCTTCGACGACGCGGAGCTCGCCGAGCTGGCGCGGCAGTCCGTGCGCGGGTCGGCCGCGCCCGTCGGTGTGCAGGACAAGCTGCTCGCCGGCATCGACCAGTGGCTCAGCGGCTGATCCCGGCCAGCAGGGTGCGGGCGAGGCCGGCGGCGAAGGCGTCGACGGAGCGCGGGGGGCGCTTGCCGACGGTCGCGTCGTAGGCGAAGGCGCGCTGGGCGCACGCGCCCAGGAGGAGCGAGGCGGCGGCGAAGGTGTCCGCGTCGGCGGCGATGCGGCCCGCGTCGCGCTCGGCGCGCAGATAGGCGTCCAGGGCCTCGATCGGCATGTGGGGGCCGGTGCCCAGCTGCCGCATGGAGTCCTCGTGGCGGGCCTTGAGCTTGGTCTCGGCGTACAGGGAGGCCGCGATCGGGAAGCTCTCGGCGTAGAACTGGCAGGCCAGGGTGGCGACCTCGGTGAGGTTCTCCTCCACGGTGCGCTCCCCCGGGGCGTCGACGAGCCGGTGCAGGGCCGGGCCGAGACGGGGCAGCCGCTCCTGGAGCACGCGGACGAACAGGTCCTCCTTGCTGCTGAAGTGCTTGTAGAGCGCGGCCTCGGAGCAGTCCGCCGCCTTCGCGATCTCCTTGGTGGTGGCGCGGGCGAGGCCGAGCGTGCGCATCAGCTCGTGCGCCGCGTCGAGGATGCGCTCCCGCGTGGGCCTGCGCGGTGCCTGCTGTTCCATTCGCTGTCTGTCCGTCCGGGGCTTGGGCTTGGGCTTGAGCTTGACGAAAGGGTGAGTGCTTACTCACCCTAGTGGTGAGTGAATACTTACCCACCTGGAGGGTGCCCGATGAGACTGACGGTGTTCGGAGCGACCGGCGGCATCGGCGGGGAGATCGTGCGGCAGGCGCTCGCGTCCGGGCACCACGTCACGGCGGTGGTGCGCGACCCGGCGCGCCTCGCGGCCACCGGGGACCGGCTTGACGTCGTCCGCGCGGACCTGACGGACGCCGGGGCGCTGCGCGAGGCGGTGGCCGGGCGGGACGCGGTGCTCTCCGGGCTCGGCGCGCGGGGGCGGGCGGACGCGCGGGCGGGCGTGGCCACGCGGCTCACCGTGCCGGTGCTGCGGGCGATGGAGGCGGAGGGGACGCGCCGCCTGCTCGTGGTGAGCGCGGCGCCCCTGGCACCCGCGGTGGAGCGGGAGGCGCTGGCCGACCGCGTGGCGCTGGCGCTGGTGAGCCGCGTGTTCAAGGCGGTCTACGACGACCTGCGCGCGCTGGAGGCCGAGCTGGCGCGCAGCGCGACGGACTGGACGTCCGTACGCCCGCCCCGCCTCCTCGACACACCGCTGACCGGCACGTACCGCACGGCCGTGGGGCGCAATCCGCGCGGCGCCCGGCGGATCGGCAGGGCTGATGTGGCGCACGCGATGCTGACGATGATCGATGACGCGGGGACGGTCAAGGAGGGGGTGGGGGTGGCGTATTGAGGGGGGCCGGGGTGGGGTCGGTGTCCCGGGCCGGTGGGGCGGTGGGCCGGTGGAGCGGTGGTTCGCGTGGGGCCGGTGAGCCCTGCGCGCCGGAGCCCGCGGCCTGGGCCTGGCCCCGACCTCGGCCCCAGCCCTGTTCCCGGCCCAGCCCTGTCCCCGCCCCGGAGCCCTGTGTCCGCCCGGCCCGCTACAGGCTGACGCCGACCGTGACCGGCTCGTTGACCAGCGTGACCCCGAAGGCGTCCCGTACGCCCGCGACGACCTCGCGGGCCAGGGTGAGCAGGTCCTCCGTGGTGGCGCCGCCGCGGTTGGTCAAAGCCAGGGTGTGCTTGGTGGAGATGCGGGCGGGGCCCTGTCCGTAGCCCTTGGGGAAGCCCGCCTTGTCGATGAGCCAGGCCGCGGAGGTCTTCACGCGGCCGTCGCCCGTCGGGAACGCGGGCGGGGCGGTGTCCGGGCCGAGCCGGTCGGCCACGCGCGCGCGGAAGGCGGCGAACTCCTCCTCGGTGAGGATCGGGTTGGTGAAGAACGACCCGGCCGACCAACTGTCGTGGTCCTCGGCGTCGAGCACCATGCCCTTGCCGGCCCGCAGCTTCAGGACGGTCTCGCGGGCCGCGGCGGCCGGGACGCGCTCGCCGGCCTCGACGCCGAGCGCGCGGGCCGTCTCCGCGTACCGGATCGGGGCGCTCATGCCGTCCGCGTCCTCCAGGGCGAAGCGGACGCGCAGCACGACGAAGCGGTCGGGGTCGGCCTTGAAGCGGCTGTGGCGGTACGAGAAGGCGCACTCCGCGTTCGGAATGGTCACCGTCTCGTCCGTCCTGCGGTCGTACGCGACCACTTCGGTGATCGTCTGGGACACTTCCTGGCCGTACGCGCCCACGTTCTGGATCGGCGTCGCACCTGCGGAGCCAGGGATTCCGGCCAGGCACTCGATGCCCGCGAGGCCCGCCGCGACGGTCCGCTCCACGGCGTCCGTCCACACCTCGCCCGCCGCCAGCTCCAGCATCGTGCCGTCGAGGGCGAACCCGGTGGTGGCGATGCGCAGGGCGGTCCCGGCGAAGCCCTTGTCGCCGATGACCAGGTTGCTGCCGCCGCCGACGAGCAGCAGCGGCGTACCGGACGCGTCGGCCTCGCGGACGGCGGCGACGACCTCGGCGTCGGTCGTCGCGGTGATCAGCCGGTCGGCGGGGCCGCCGAGGCGGAAGGTGGTCAGCGGGGCGAGGGGGGCGTCGTGAAGTACCAGCACGCACACCAGGGTATGCGGGCCCCTTCCCCTGCCCGGGCCTGGGCCGCCCCGGCCGCCCGCCGGGCCCCTCCTCCGCCCGCTCCCGCCCTCGCGAACTGACGGACGGGCCGAGCCACACCCCCCTCGCCCTCGCGAACTGACGGACCGGCGGAGCCACACCACCCCCGCCCCCGAACACCACGCAGCCCACCCGCCCCGAGAAGGGGCGGGTGGGCTGGGCAGTCAGAGCCCGTCGGCGATGGAGGACGAGCGCGCGGTGCGGCCGGCCCGCAGCCGGGCCACGCGCTGAACCCCGCGCCGGGCCCGCGTCACGCGGACACCGGCACCCGCTCCTCCGCCGGTACGGCCCCCGCGTCCGCCGCCCCCCCGCGGCGGCGCGGCAGCAGGGAGGCGGCCACGGCCGCGAGGCCGACAACCCCCGCCCCGACCCACAGCGCGGGCTCGAGCCCGTCCACGAACATCCGCGGCGGCCCGTACCCGCCCTGCGCGGAGAACACCGAGGCGAGGATGGCGATGCCCAGGGCCCCGCCCACCTCGCGCAACGCGTTGTTCGCGCCGGAGGCGATGCCCTGCTCGGCGGGCCGGACGCTCGCCATGACCAGGCTCGCGGCCGGGGCGAAGTACAGCGCCATGCCGACCCCGCTGATGATCAGGGCGGGCAGCTGAGCCGCGTACGAGACGTCCGGCGCGAGGACCACGGCGAACCAGCCGAGGCCCACGGCCTGGAGCGCGAGGCCCACGGTGACGACCGGGCGGCCGCCGACGCGGTCGGACAGGTAGCCGGCGATGGGCGCGACGATCATGGGCATGCCCGTCCAGGGCAGCATCCGCAGCCCCGCCTCGGTCGGCGAGTAGTGGAGCACGTTCTGCAGGAACTGGCTGAGCAGGAAGATGGAGCCGAACATGCCGACGAACATCAGCAGGCTCGCGGCGTTGATCGCGGAGAAGGCCCGGTTCCGGAACATCCGCATCGGCAGCATCGGCGCCGGGTGCCGCACGCCGTGGTACACGAACCCGGCGAGCAGCGCCCCGCCGCCCGCCAGCCCGGTCAGGACGGGCGCGCTGGTCCAGCCGTCGATGTTGCCGCGGATCAGGCCGTAGACGATGCCGAACAGGCCGCCGCTGGCCAGCAGCGTGCCGAGGGCGTCGAGCCGGGCGCCCGCCGCGTACGACTCGGTGAGCCGCAGCCGGGCCAGCGGCAGCAGCGCGAGGCCCAGCGGCACGTTCAGCCAGAAGATCCACTGCCAGGAGACGTGCTCGGTGAGGGCACCGCCGATGAGCGGTCCACTGGCGACGGCGAGGCCGTTGACGGCGCCCCAGATGCCGTACGCCATCCCGCGCTTGGCCGGTGGCACGGCGGCCGTGAGCAGGGTCAGCGTCAGCGGCATCATGATCGCCGCGCCGACGCCCTGCACCGCGCGCGCCGCGACCAGCGCGTCGATGCCGGGCGCGAGGGCCGCGCCGGCGGAGGCGGCGGTGAACACGGTGAGCCCGACCCCGAAGAGCCTGCGCCGCCCGAACCGGTCCCCCAGGGCCGCGCCGAACATCAGGAGGACGGCGAAGGTGAGGGTGTACGCGCTGACCGTCCACTCCAGGTCGTCGAGCGCCCCGCCCAGGTCCTCGCGGATGGAGGGCAGCGCGGTCGTGACCACGAGGTTGTCGAGTGCCGCCATGAACCCGGCGACGCTGGTGATGACGAGGGCCCAGACGACGTTCCCGCGCCGTGCTTCTTGCTGTGGCATTGCTCCCCCATGCCCTTCGTCGGGCAGACATCCGTGGCCGGTCCCGGACGGACACGACCATCTATTAGTGATTGATGACTAACTTTCCCGGGCAGACGAAACCCGGAGACCCCGCACGTATCCGGAGACCCTGCACGTATGGGGACCCCGGCACACCGGGCCCGCCTCCTCCGCGACCGCCGCGGGCGTCCGGCCCTGCCGGCCCGACGCCTACTCGGACCCGTGGGACGCCGCAGGGCTCCCGCCCGTCTCGCCGTCGCCGCTCCCGCCGGACCGGCCACCGTCCCCGCCGGACCCGTCCTCGCTCTCGACGGTCGGGCCGGACCTGTCTTCCCGCCCACCGGAGCCGCCGCTCTCGCCACCGGCCGCGCGAGACGTCCCACCCGGCGGCTGAGCCGACAGGTAGAAGCCCTCCCACACCCGGTGTTCGGGCGGAAACCCCATGGCCATCAAGACGTTGATCAGCATCCCGTACGCCAGGAAGGTCGTCGTCTCATTGACGTCGGCCCCGAGCGGCGGGTGCACGGCGTCCCAGAGGCCCATCCATCCGGCGCGCACCATCTCGCCGAACTCGTGGTCCCCGGCGGCCTCGGCGGCTGCCACGGCCACGTACATCTGGAGCTGCATCTGCAGCTTGTCGGGGTCCTTCGCGATGAGCTCCTGGTACGCCTGAGCCATGGCGTGCAGGGCCTCCTCGCCCCGCAGTCCCTCGCTCGCCTCCTCGAAGACCTTGCGGGTGTCCTCGACGCAGCGGGTCGCCGCCGCGAGGAAGATCGCCTTCTTGCCGGAGAAGAGCCGGAAGAGATACGGCTGCGAGACCCCGACGCGCTTGGCGATCGCCTCGGTCGACGTCCCGTGGTAGCCACCGCGGGCGAATTCGCTCATCGCCGCGCGGATGACGCTCTCGCGCCTCTCCTCTGCGCTCATCCTGACCATGCCAGCAAGTTAGTACTCAATCACTAACTACGTCAAGGGGTGCCCGGCCCTGGAGCACAGGAGCGGGCTCCCTGCGACTCCAGGAGGCATGCGTAAGGGGCGCCTGCCTGGGCAAGCGCCCCTTACACGGCAGGGGCGGATCCGCATCCGCGCCGCCCGGTCCGCCCTCGCCTAGGCGAGCTGTACGACCGCCCGCGACATCCCGAGCACCTTGCGCTCGTCGCTGGTGACGGTCAGGTCCACACGGACCTTGTTGTCGTCGAGCTTGGCCGCGACCTTGGCGCCGACCTCGATGGTCGCGCCCTTGTCGTCGTTCGGGACGACGACGGGCTTGGTGAAGCGCACGCCGTACTCGACGACGGCGGCGGGGTCACCGGTCCAGTCCGTCACGACGCGGATCGCCTCGGCCATGGTGAACATGCCGTGCGCGATGACGTCCGGCAGACCGACCTCCACCGCGAACTTCTCGTTCCAGTGGATCGGGTTGAAGTCCCCGGACGCGCCCGCGTACTGCACGAGGGTGGCGCGCGTCACCGGGAAGGTCTGGGCCGGCAGCTCCGTGCCGACCTCCACGTCGTCGTACGCGATCTTCGCCGTCATCGCCTCACGCCTCCTCGGTCCCGGCCGCGCGGGCGACGAGCTTGGTCCACGCGGTCACCACGTGCTCCCCCGCCTCGTCGTGGACCTCGCCGCGGATGTCCAGGATGTCGTTGCCCGCCATGGTCTTGATGGCCTCGATGGTCGAGGTGACCGTGAGCCGGTCGCCCGCGTACACCGGCCGCGTGTACGCGAACCGCTGGTCGCCGTGGACCACCCGGCTGTAGTCGAGCCCCAGCTGCGGGTCCTCGATCACCTGGCCCGCGGCCTTGAACGTGATGGCGAACACAAAGGTCGGCGGGGCGAGCACGTCCCGGTGGCCGAGCGCCTTGGCGGCCTCGGGGTCGGCGTAGGCGGGGTTGGCGTCACCCACGGCGACCGCGAACTCGCGGATCTTCTCGCGCCCGACCTCGTACGGGTCGGTGGGCGGGTAGGTCCGCCCGACGAAGGACTGGTCGAGCGCCATGGCTCGGTACCTCCTGCAACTGGGTTCTCTACGAACGGCTCTCGGCATACGACGAGAGGCCGTCCCCGAACTGCTGGGGACGGCCTCTCGTACGAGCCTGTATTTATCGCGTTTCGCGGTGCGCGGTGTGCGAGTTGCAACGCGGGCAGTGCTTCTTCATCTCAAGACGGTCCGGGTTGTTACGCCGGTTCTTCTTGGTGATGTAGTTCCGCTCCTTGCACTCCACGCAGGCCAGCGTGATCTTCGGGCGGACGTCGGTGGCAGCCACGTGAGTGCTCCTATGACGGACGGATGGACGGATGAACGCAAGAAAGAGTAGCCGATCGAAGGACCGACCCCGCAATCGGCTACGTGAGTAGCGGTGACCGGACTTGAACCGGTGACACAGCGATTATGAGCCGCTTGCTCTACCGACTGAGCTACACCGCTGCGATGCGACCGGCCCCCCGCCGAGGCGGGGAACCCTTCACATCAGAGCCCCAAAACGGAATCGAACCGTTGACCTTCTCCTTACCATGGAGACGCTCTGCCGACTGAGCTATTGGGGCGAGCGATGAAGACATTACACGGTCCCCAGCCGTTCGCCCAAATCCGTTGCGCGAGGCCCGTCCCGGGGCAAGGCAGGGGCCCCGTTCCGCCCGTCTCGTACGCATCCTCACGCCCTGTGGACCCTTCCCGTCCCACGCGCACCACGTCCGTACGACTATTGCGCTCCTCCCCGAAGCGGAGCGGCAGCCGTCCTAGGCTCGTCCCACGCTGCGTGATCTTGCGTGCCACGACGCGGTGCCGGGCCCGCGCGTCCACGCCGTGCCGGTGCGCGCCGCCGGTACCGCGTCCGCGCGGGGCGGCGGCCCACCGGGCACGTCGGCGGCGCCGGGACGCGGCACCGCACCCTTCGAGCCGTGCGCAGCCGCCCTCGAGCCCCAGGAGCGCGATGCCCGACAGCCAGCCGCAGCAGCCGAACTCCGCCGAGCCCGCCGCCACGTCCGGGGCCCTGCTGCTCCGCGGGGCGCGGCTCGTGGACGGCAGGGCCGTGGACGTCCGGCTCGGCGCCGGGCGCATCGAGGCGGTGGGCACCGCGGGCAGCCTCAGCTCGGGCGCCGCGCGCGTGGACCTGGCCGGCTACCTCCTGCTCCCGGCCGCCGCCGAGCCGCACGCCCACGGCGACACCGCGCTGACCGCCCTGTGCGAGGGGCCGGCCGCGTACGACCCCCAGGACGTCCAGCGCCGCACCACGGAGGCCGCGCTGCTGCAGCTCGGGCACGGGGCGACGGCGCTGCGCTCGCACGTGCGCGTGGGCGAGCCGCAGGGGCTCGCCTCCCTGGAGGCGGTGCTCCAGGCGCGGCGGTCGCTGCGCGGGCTCGTGGACCTGTCCGTCGTCGCGATGCCCCGGCTGCTCACGGGCGCGGCCGGGGCCGAGGGGCTCGCGATGCTGCGGGACGCGGTGCGGATGGGCGCGTCCGTGGTGGGCGGCTGCCCGGACCTGGACCCCGACCCGACGGGGTACGCGGAGGCGGTCCTGGACCTGGCCGCGGAGTACGGCCGCCCGGTCGACCTGCACACGGACGGCGCCGATCCGGCGCGCCTCGCCCGGCTCGCCGCGGTGGCCGGGGGCCTGCGGCCGGGGGTGACGATCGGCCCCTGCGACGGTCTCGGGCGACTGCCGGCCGACGTGGCCGCGCGGACGGCGGAGCAGCTCGCGGCGGCCGGGGTGACGGTCGTGTGCCTGCCGCAGGGCGGCTGCGGTGCCGTGCCGGGCGGCTCCGGGGCGGCTCCGGTACGCCTTCTGCGCGCCGCCGGGGTGCGGTTCGCGGCGGGCAGCGGCGCGTTGCGCGACGTCACGAACCCCGTGGGCCGCGGGGACCCGCTGGAGGCGGCGTACCTCCTGGCCTCCCGCGGCGACCTGGACCCCGAGGAGGCGTACGCCTCGGTGAGCGCGTCCGCCCGCGCGGCCATGGGTCTCCCGCCGGTCCGGATCGAGGCGGGCTTCCCCGCCGAACTCCTCGCTGTCCGCGGCGACAGCCTCGCGGGCGCGCTGTCGCTGGCGTACAGCCGCGTGGTGGTGCACCGGGGGCGCGTGGTGGCGCGGACGAGCGCGGTACGGGAGTACTGCGACTCCGCGGCGGCGGTGGCGCTGGGATTGCCGCGGCAGGGGCGGGGAACGTAGCCGCCGCACGGGCGGGGCGGGGGCGCGCGCACGGGTGGGGCCGACCGGTGAAGCGCGGGCGGGACGGAGGCGCGCGCGGGTGCGACCGGCCGGTGAAGCACGGGCGCGGACGGGGCGGTTCCGCTGCCCGAGGCCGAGTGGCCGGATGTGCCGTACCGTCGAAGACATGCGCATTGTCATCGCCGGAGGCCATGGTCAGATCGCCCTGCGACTCGAGCGGCTGCTCGCCGCGCGCGGAGACGAGGCCGTAGGGATCATTCGAAACTCCGCACACGAGGCCGACCTGCGCGACGCGGGCGCCGAACCGGTGCTGTGCGACCTGGAGTCGGCGTCGGTCGAGGAGGTCGCCGCCGTCCTGGAGGGCGCGGACGCGGCCGTGTTCGCCGCGGGCGCGGGCCCGGGCAGCGGTGTGGACCGCAAGGACACCGTGGACCGGGGCGCCGCCGTCCTGTTCGCGGACGCGGCGGAGCGGGCCGGGGTGCGCCGCTACGTGGTGGTGTCGTCGATGGGAGCGGACCCGGACCACGCCGGGGACGAGGTCTTCGACGCCTATCTGCGGGCCAAGGGCGCCGCCGACGCGTACGTGCGCGGCCGCTCGGCCCTGGACTGGACGATCCTGCGGCCCGGGATGCTGACGGACGACGCGGGCAACGGCCTGGTGCGCCTGGAGGCTTCGACGGGGCGCGGCCCCGTCCCCCGCGACGACGTGGCGGCGGTGCTGGCCGAACTCCTGGAGACCCCGGCGACGGCGGGCCTGACGCTGGAGCTGGTCAGCGGGTCCACGCCGGTGTCCGTGGCCGTGAAGTCGGTGGCCGGGAACTGAGCCCGCGCCAGGGGCGTTCAGAACAGGGGCAGTTGTCCCGGGAACTCCGGTACGACGTAGCCGTCCAGCGTGGGCTGCGCGGCGTCGAGCTGGGCGTGGCGGCGCGAGCCGGGGCACGACACCAGGTCGCCGCCGCCGCGGGGCCCCGGCGGGTCGTGCCGCGCGAACCGTCCGCCGACGACGGCGATGTCGCGACGGCACTCCGGGCAGCGTCTGCGACGCGCTGAACTGGACGACATGCACCCCAGTCTGCCCACACGAGCCGTTACCGGCCACGAAGGGGGCCCTCTCCGCCGGCGCGGTCACCCCTGACGAACCACCACTTCCCAAGCCACAGCGCAGCCGTGAAGCGGCGCCCCGTACGCCCGTCGGAGGCGAGCCTTGCGGAGACCAGGTCACCCCGGTCGGCAGACCGCGCCTCCGGCAGCGGGCCATGGTGGGTCAGGGGAGCCACCGCAGCTTTCCGTCGTCCGCCCGGCGGCACGTGAGCCTGATGCCCGCGGAGGAGACGACATCGGCGCCCGCCAGGTCGCACTTCCGGCGGGGCTCGTTGCAGCTCCCCTTCTTGTGCCCGGGGACTTCCGCGCAGTTGAGGGTGTCGTGCGCCTCGCGGCCTTCAGGGGACAGGTTGTCGTAGTTGCTGCCGTCGTGCCGCCCCGGTGAGTCCGACGGGGTGCTCCGTGCCTCCGGCTGCCGCCGGGGCGGGGGCGCGCTGCTCGCGGGGGCCTGGCGGGGTGACTCGGGGGTCTTGGTGACCGTGGGGGACGCCGTGACCGTCTCGGTGACCGTGACCACGGCTGTCGGCTCCGACTCCGACTTCGATTCCGACTTCGACTTCGACGAGCCTTCGGCGCCGGTCGTGGAGCCACCGGCGGAGCATCCCTGCACGAGGAGGGCCGCGCTCACCACGGCGACGGCGGCAAGCCGGGGACGGAGAGCGCGACGTCTGGCGCGTGGGACGTACGGCATGCGGAGGACCCCCGAGGTCGGCCGGCGGAACAGTGCGAGATCGGGAACTGACGGTACACAGCAACTACCTGGGCCGATGCCACCGCGCAGCACGTGAATCAGGTCACCGCAGCCGACACTTCCCGCGGTCGGCACCGCACACGAAGAGACCCCCTCCGAACCCTGCTGTCGCAGGTCGGAGGGGGTCTCTCTCAGCGTGGCGGCGCCAGGATTCGAACCTGGGAAGGCTGAGCCGGCAGATTTACAGTCTGCTCCCTTTGGCCGCTCGGGCACACCGCCGGGGTTGCTGCCTGGTCCGCTTTCGCGGTGCTCCGTGGCAACGACGTAAACGATACCTGATGCTCAGGGGTGCTCCGCCACCTGATTGATCGGGACCTGGCGCGCGGGCAGTGGCTAGGCTTTGCGGATGCGGTCGGCGACTGAAGGCCGTGTACCCGCTGAGTACGCAGATACCGATACAAGGAGCCACAGGACATGGCCGACTCCAGTTTCGACATCGTCTCGAAGGTCGAGCGGCAGGAGGTCGACAACGCCCTCAACCAGACGGCCAAGGAGATCTCGCAGCGCTACGACTTCAAGGGCACGAATGCCTCGATCTCGTGGTCCGGCGAGAAGATCCTGATGGAGGCGAACGGCGAGGACCGCGTGAAGGCGATCCTGGACGTCTTCCAGTCCAAGCTGATCAAGCGGAACATCTCGCTGAAGTCGCTGGACGCGGGCGAGCCGCAGCTCTCCGGCAAGGAGTACAAGATCTTCGCGTCGATCCAGGAGGGCATCTCCCAGGACAACGCGAAGAAGGTGGCGAAGATCATTCGTGACGAGGGCCCCAAGGGCGTCAAGGCGCAGGTCCAGGGCGACGAGCTGCGCGTCAGCTCGAAGAGCCGTGACGACCTGCAGACCGTGATCGCGCTGCTGAAGGGCAAGGACTTCGACTTCGCGCTGCAGTTCGTGAACTACCGGTAGGCGCCGGCGGACGGCCGCGGTCCGCGCGGCGTACGCACACAGGGCGGGCACCCGGATCGGGTGCCCGCCCTTGCTGCTGGCTGCGGTCTGCGGGGTCCTGGGCGGCCGCCCGGCGGAGTCAGCGCCGGGAGTGGCCGAAGAGGATGCGGTACGCGACGAGGAGGACGAGCGAGCCGCCGATGGCCGCCGCCCAGGTCGCGCCGTCGTAGAAGTGCTCGGCGATGGGGCGGTCCAGGAAGCGGGCGGAGATCCAGCCGCCCACGAAGGCGCCCGCGACGCCGATGAGGGTCGTGCCGAGGATGCCGCCCGGGTCGCGGCCCGGGAGCAGCAGCTTGGCGGTGGCACCGGCCAGCAGGCCGAGGATGATCCAACTGACGATGCCCATACGGTGACCTGCCCTTTCGTGCCTTTTCCTCCGCGCTTGTCCGATAGGACGCGGCAGGGGCAGGGCGCGGTTCCCGCGAGGTGGTGCGGCCCGTGCCGCAGCGCGGGCCGGAGGGCTACCAGCCGGCCGGTGGCGGGGACTGCGGGGACTGCGGCGGCTGCGAGGAGGCCGGGGCGCCGCCGCGGACCGAGGCGGCGCTGAAGGGCTCGTCCGTGGGCACGATCTCGCGGCCGAGCGGCATCAGCGAGATGGGGATCATCTTGAAGTTGGCGAGGCCGAGCGGGATGCCGATGATCGTCAGGCAGAGCAGCAGGCCGGTGAAGAGGTGGCCGAGGGTGAGCCACCAGCCCGCGAGGATCAGCCACACCACGTTGCCGATCAGGGAGGGCGCGCCCGCGTCCGCGCGGTCGACCGCCTTGCGGCCGAAGGGCCACAGGGCGAACAGGCCGATGCGGAACGCGGCCAGGCCGAGCGGGATGCCGATGATCGTGACGCACAGGATCACGCCCGCGACCAGGTAGGCGAGGCACATCCACAGCCCGCTCAGGACGAGCCAAATGAGGTTCAGGACTACCTTCACTGCTGACGACCTGCCATCTGCTCGAGCCGGGCGATGCGCTCCGCCATCGGCGGGTGGGTGGAGAACAGCTTCGACATACCCTGGCCGGGCCGGAAGGGATGCGCAATCATCATGTGGCTCGCCGTTTCCAGCCGGGGCTCGGGCGGGAGCGGCAACTGCTTCGTACCGGCGTCCAGTTTGCGCAGGGCGCTGGCGAGGGCCAGGGGGTCGCCGGTGAGCTGTGCGCCGGAGGCGTCGGCCTCGTACTCCCTGGAACGGCTGATGGCAAGCTGGATGATGGACGCGGCCAGCGGGCCGAGGAGCATGATCAGCAGCATGCCGAAGATGCCGGGTCCGTCGTTGTCGTTCGAGCGGCCGACGGGAATCAGCCAGGCGAAGTTGACCAGAAACATGATGACGGAGGCGAGCGCTCCGGCGACCGACGAGATCAGGATGTCGCGGTTGTAGACGTGGCTGAGCTCGTGGCCGATGACGCCGCGCAGCTCGCGCGGTTCGAGGATGCGCAGGATGCCCTCGGTGCAGCACACGGCCGCGTTGCGGGGGTTGCGGCCCGTCGCGAAGGCGTTCGGCGCCTCCGTGGGCGAGATGTAGAGCCGGGGCATGGGCTGGCGGGCCTGGGTGGAGAGCTCGCGGACCATGCGGTACAGCTCCGGGGCCTCGAACTCGCTCACGGGGCGGGCGCGCATCGCGCGCAGGGCGAGTTTGTCGCTGTTCCAGTACGCGTACGCGTTGGTCCCGATGGCCACGAGGAGCGCCACGACGAGGCCCGTACGCCCGAAGAAACTGCCGATGACGAGGATGAGTGCCGACAGTCCTCCGAGGAGTACGGCGGTTTTCAGCCCGTTGGTGCGGCGGTGCACGGTACGCCCTCCTGGTGGTGCGCGAGGGAAACCTCTGTTTGCAGGTGCTTCCACTGTTCAGTGGACCCTCCCTATCTGGTCAACGCCAGGCGGGAGGAGCTAGTTCCCTTGTGCGCGCCGGAGGCGCCGTGAGCCGTCCGGGTGACGGCGCCGGTGAGGTCCTGGTGGCGCCCTGAGTGCCGTCCTGGGTGGCCTTTTGGCGTCCCGGTCAGAACAGGCCGGAGGTGGTGAACCTCAGGACGAGCTGGGGAGCCCCGGAGAGGGCCACGCCGAGGACCGCGGCGAGGGCCACGGCGACGGTGAGCGGGGCGGGGACCCGGTACCGCTCGGGCTCGCCCTCGGGAGCGCGGAACAGCAGCGCGGTCCACTGGAGGTAGTAGTAGAGCGCGATCACGACGTTGGCCGCCATGACGACGGCGAGCCAGCCCAGGCCCGCGTCGACGGCCGCCGAGAAGACGGTGACCTTCGCGAAGAGGCCGATGATCCCGGGCGGCAGTCCGGCCAGGCACAGCAGGAAGAAGGCCAGCGTGAGGGCCGACAGGGGGCTGCGGGCGTACAGGCCCCGGTAGTCGCTGACGCGGTTGCGCGCGTGGGAGCGCCCCACCAGGGCGGCGACGGCGAAGGCCCCCAGGTTCACGGCCGCGTACATCAGGGCGTACGCGACGGTGGAGCCGACGGCGCTGTCGGCCTCCGAGGGGCGGTCGGCGTAGCCGGCGGCCGCGATCGGCACCAGGAGGTAGCCCGCCTGCCCGACCGAGGACCAGGCGAGCAGCCGGACCGCGCTGTACGCGCGCGTGGGCCGCTGGCGCAGGGCGGCCACGTTGCCCGCGGTCATGGTGAGCGCGGCCAGGACGGCCAGGGCCGGGCCCCAGACGTCGCGGTACTCCTGGAAGGCGACGACGAGGACCAGGATGAGGCCGGTGAAGCCGACCGCCTTGCCGACGACCGACAAGTAGGCGGCGACCGGCAACGGCGCGCCTACGTAGGTGTCGGGTACCCAGAAGTGGAACGGTACGGCCGCCACCTTGAAGGCGAAGCCGACGAGCGTGAGGACGACGCCGGCCCGCGCGAGGGTCCGCAGGTCGCCGTCGACCTCCCCCAGTTCGGCGCCGATCTCCGCGAGGTGCAGGGTGCCGGTGGCGGCGTAGACGAAGCTCGCGCCCAGGAGGGTCACGGCGGTCGCGGTGACCGAGGAGAGGAAGAACTTCAGGGCGCCCTCGGAGGAACGCCGGTCGCCGCGCTTGAGGCCGACGAGGGCGAAGGCGGGCAGCGAGGCCACCTCCAGGGCGACGACGAGCGTGGCGAGGTCGCGCGCCGCGGGCAGCAGGGCGGCGCCCGCCGCGGAGGAGAGCAGCAGGAACCAGAACTCCCCCTCGGGGATCTCCTTGCCCGCGGCCCGCGCGTCCTTGAGGGTGCTCAGCGAGAGCAGTGCCGTCAGGAGGGCGCCACCGAGGACGAGGAGCTGGATGACGAGGGTGAACTCGTCGGCCGTGTAGCTGCACAGGGTGTCGCCGCGCCCGACCACGCAGAACGTGGAGCGCTCGTCGTCCAGGATCGGCAGCAAGGAGAGGCCGGCCGCCACCAGGCCCGCCACGGAGATCCAGCCGAGCAGCTCCTTGCGGTGCCCGGGCACGAAGAGGTCGGTGACGAGCACGGCGAGGCCGACGACGGCCGTGAGGGTGGGCGGCGCGATCGCGAGCCAGTCGACGGACTGGACGACGTTCGCGGCGCCTGCGACGAAGCCGCTGTCGGTGGGGGCGACGGTCACGACTTTCCTCCCGCGAGGAGCTGCTGCACGGCCGGGTCGGTGAGGCCGAGGAGGGCCGCGGGCCAGAGTCCGGCGAGGACGGTCAGGGCGACGAGCGGGGTCCAGGCGGCGAACTCGTAGCCGTGGACGTCGGCGAGGCGCGGCGCCTGCCCCGTCCCGGCCGCCGGGCCCATGCAGACGCGGCGTACGACGATGAGCATGTACGCGGCCGTGAGCAGGGTGCCGAAGGCGGCGATCGCCATGAAGGTGAGGAACGCGGGGCGGCTGAGGCCGTCGGCGGGGTCGAACGCGCCGAACAGGGCGAGCATCTCGCCCCAGAACCCGGCGAGGCCGGGCAGGCCGAGCGAGGCGACGGCGCCGAAGGCGAGCAGAGCGCCGAGGCGGGGGGCCTTGCCGTACAGGGCAGCGCCGGATTCCTCGGCGAGGGTGTCCAGGTCGCTGGTGCCGGTGCGGTCCTTGACCGCGCCGACGAGGAAGAACAGCAGGCCGGTGATGAGGCCGTGGGCGATGTTCGCGAAGAGCGCGCCGTTCACGCCGGTCGGGGTCATGGTCGCGATGCCGAGGAGCACGAAGCCCATGTGGCCGACGGAGGAGTACGCGATGAGGCGCTTGAGGTCGCCCTTCGCGCCGGGCCTGGCGAGCGCGAGGCAGGCGAGGGACCCGTAGACGATCCCGACGACGGCGAAGGCGGCGAGGTAGGGCGCGAAGGTCTCCATGCCGTCCGGCGCGATCGGCAGCAGGATCCGGACGAACCCGTACGTACCCATCTTCAGCAGGACGCCGGCCAGCAGGACCGAGCCGACGGTGGGCGCGGCCGTGTGCGCGTCCGGCAGCCAACTGTGCAGCGGCCACATCGGCGTCTTCACCGCGAGCCCGACGCCGATCGCCAGAACGGCCATGACCTGCACGGATGTGGTGAGTCCGGGGTCGTTGTCAGTGGCGAGTGCCACCATGTCGAACGTGCCGGACTTCAGGCCGATGAGGAGGAGGCCCAGCAGCATCACGACGGAGCCGAGCAGCGTGTAGAGGATGAACTTCCAGGCGGCGGGCCCCCGTCGCTCCCCGCCCCAGCGGGCGATGAGGAAGTACATCGGGATCAGGACCATCTCGAACGCGAGGAAGAACAGCAGCAGGTCGAGGACGGCGAAGGTCGCGAGGGTGCCGGACTCGAGGACGAGGACCAGCGCGACGAAGCCCCGGGGGGAGGGCCCCTTCGGCATCTTGAAGTAGCTGTACAGCGCGCAGAGGAAGGTCAGCAGCGCGGTCAGGACCAGGAGGGGGAGGGAAATGCCGTCGACGCCGAGGTGGACGCGCACGTCGAGCGCGGGGATCCAGCTCATGTCGGTCGTGGCCTGCATCTTCGACGGGTGGTCGTGGTCGAAGCCGAGCGCGAGGACGATCGCGGCGACGAGGACGGCTCCGGTCACGACCACGCCGTGGCGCAGCACGGCCTGGTCGGGCGACTTCCCCTTCAGCCCGGGCGGCGCGGGCAGGAGGGCCGCGACGGCGCCGACGAGCGGGCCGACGACGATCAACGCGAGAAGGAACTGCATCACGGACTCACTGATACCGATCACGGCGGGTCACGCTCCGGCGGTGGCGACGAGGACGGCGGCGACCGCCAGGACGACGGTGCCCGCGAGCAGCGCGCTCAAGTAGGTCTGCACGTTGCCGGTCTGCGCGCGCCGGACGGCCGCGCCGAGCAGGCGGGGCGCGGTGCCCGCGCCGCGCACGTACGTGTCGACGACCTCGCGGTCGAGGAAGCGGACGAGGCGGGCGCCCGCCTGGACGGGCCGGACGAACAGGGCCGCGTAGACGGCGTCCAGGTGGAAGCCCGCGGCGGCGTGGCGGTGCAGCGGGCCGAGCAGGAGACGGCCGGGGTCCGCCGGGTCGGGGGCGCTCGCGACGTCCCCGTAGGCGGGGGTGTGCGTGGCGATGGCCGCGGCCTCGACCTGGCCTCCGTCTGCCTCCGGGTGGGCGGCGACCGCGCCGATCGGGGGGCGGGCGGCGCGCGCCGTGGTGTGCCGCCAGGCGCCGTATGTGACGAGGGCGCCGGCCAGGGCGAGGCCGGTGCCGAGGACGGAGGTGGTGAGCTTCGGGGCGAGCTCGTGGCCGTCGAACCAGTCGGGCAGGGTGCCGACGGCGATGCCGAAGGCGAGCGACGGGACGGCGAGCACCCACAGGACGGCCGTCATGGTGACCGGCTGCCTGCCGTGGTCGGGCGCGTCGGCGCCGGTGCCGTGGAAGGCGCGCAGCCACAGGCGGGTCGCGTACGCGGCGGTGAGCAGGGCGGTGGCGAGCCCGGCGACGAGCACGATCCAGCCCGCCGCGCCCGGGACGGGTCCGGCGTGCCCGGTGGCGGCGTGCTCGGCGGCGCCGAGGACGGCCTCCTTGGAGAAGAAGCCGCTGAACGGCGGGATCGCGGCGAGCGCGAGGAGCGCCACGGTCATCGTCCAGTAGGCGTCCGGGACGCGGTCGCGCAGGCTCCGCATGCGGGACATCGCGGCCAGCGAGTTGGTGCCCGCGGCGTGGATGACCACGCCCGCGGCGAGGAAGAGCAGCGCCTTGAAGGCGCCGTGGGACAGGAGGTGGAAGACGGCGGCGCCCCGGTCGCCGACGGCGAGCGCGCCGGTCATGTAGCCGAGCTGCCCGATGGTCGAGTACGCGAGCACGCGCTTGATGTCGTCCTGGGCGAGCGCGGCGAGCGCCGAGCCGGCCATGGTGGCGGCGGCCATGACGGCGAGGACGACGAGCGCGGCCTGGGAGGCGGCGATGACCGGGAGGATCCTGGCGACGAAGTAGACACCGGCGGCGACCATCGTCGCGGCGTGGATCAGCGCGGAGACGGGCGTCGGGCCCGCCATCGCGTCGGGCAGCCAGGTGTGCAGCGGGAACTGCGCGGACTTGCCCGCCACACCGGCGAGGAGCAGCAGCGCGACGAGCGTCGGGTGGTCGAGGCCCCCGTCCGCGACGGCTTTGAGGACGGTCGTGATCCGGAACGAGCCCGCGTCGGCGGCGAGGGCGAACAGACCGATCAGGAAGGGGACGTCGCCGAGCTTGGTGACCAGGAAGGCCTTGAGGGACGCGGCCCGTGCCTCGGGGGTCTCCCAGCAGTGGCCGACGAGGAAGTACGAGCAGATGCCCATGATCTCCCAGCCGACCAGGAGCACCATCAGGTCGCCGGAGTAGACGACGAGCAGCATCGCGGAGGTGAACAGCGAGACGAGGGCGGCGTACGAGGGGTAGCGCGGGTCGTCGTGCAGATAGCCCGTCGAGTAGATCTGCACGCAGGAGGCGACGAGGCCGACGAGGACGGCGACGAGCGCGGCGAAGCCGTCGATGTGCAGGGCGAGGTCGATCGGGACCGAGCCGGTGGGCGTGAGCTGGGTCGACGCGTCCACGGCCGCGTCGCCGCCTTGGCGGGCGGCCACGAGGGCGGCGAGGACCAGCGACGTCAGCGTGGGCAGGACCGCGAGCGGGCGGGCCAGGCCGGGCACCGACCGGCCGAGCAGCAGCCCGGCGACGGCTCCGAGGAACGGCAGGAGGGGGACGAGGACGGCGAGGGTGGTGGTGGTCACGCGGTGGCCTCGGCCTTCTGCGACTTCGGAGACGTCTGCGGCTTCGGGGATGCCTCGTCCGGGGCGGACTCCGGCTCGTCCAGGGCGGCGCCCTCCGTGCCGTCGTCGTCGCCGTCATCGTCGTCGCCGCCGTCGGGGCGTTCGGCGGTGTCGCGGAGGTCGTCGACGGCGGAGGTGCCGCGGTTGCGGTAGACCGCGAGGACGATCGCGAGGCCGATGCCGATCTCGGCGGCGGCGATGGCGATGGTGAAGAGCGTCAGGGCCTGGCCGGAGTGCAGCCGGTCGCGCAGCCAGACGTCGAACGCGACGAGGTTGAGGTTGACGGCGTTGAGCATGAGCTCGACGGACATCAGGACCAGGATCGCGTTGCGCCGGGCGAGGACGCCGTACAGGCCGACGCAGAAGAGGAGGACGGCGAGGACGGCGGGGTAGGCGAGGTGCATCAGCGGGTGCCCTCCTTGCGTGCCTGCTGCGGTGCCTGTGTCCCGTGGTCGCCGCGGGCCCGGTCGCCGGGCCCGCGCTCGGGTTCCCGCTCGGCCTTGCGGGAGAGGACGATCGCGCCGACGAGGGCGGCGAGGAGCAGGACCGACAGCGCCTCGAAGGGCAGCACCCAGTGCCGGAAGAGGATCGCGCCGGTGACGTCGGTGGAGCCCTGGGCGGCACCCTCCAGGTCGATCCACTGGGTGCGGAAGGCGTCCACGACGACCCATACCAGGGCAGCGGCGGCGACGAGCGCCACACCCAGAGCGACCCAGCGGTTGCCCGAGTCGGCGTCCGGGGAGCGGCCGATGGGCGCCCTGGTGAGCATCAGCCCGAACAGCAGGAGTACGACGACGGAGCCGACGTAGATCAGGACCTGTACCCAGGCGATGAACTCGGCGGTCAGGAGGAGGTACTCGACGGCGAGTCCGCCGAGCGCCACGACCAGCCAGAGCGCGGCGTGCACGAGCTGCTTGGTCGTGACGGTGACGACCGCCGCGCCGAGGGTGACGAGGCCGACGAGGAGGAAGGCGATCTCGACGCCGGTCGGGGAGAGGAAGCCGTGGTGTTCCGCGGCGAGGTTCACGACTCGCCCTCCTTCGGGGCGGGCCCGGTCTCCGGCCGGGCTGCCTGCTGCCCCGCGGCGGGCTCGGTGGCCTGCCCCGCGGCGGGCTTCGCGGCGGGCTCGGCGGCCTGCCCCGCGGCGAGCTCCTCGGCCTGTTCCGCCGCGAGCTTGTCGGCGGCCTTGCGGGCGGCGGCGAGTTCCTTGGGCTCCTCGGCCGCGGGGTCCAGGGCGGGCGGCGCCGGGACGGTCCACATCCACTCGCGGAGCTTGTCGCGCTCGTGGGTGAGGTCGCGGATGTCCGTCTCGGCGTACTCGAACTCCGGGGACCAGAACAGCGCGTCGAAGGGGCACACCTCGATGCAGATGCCGCAGTACATGCAGAGGGAGAAGTCGATGGCGAAGCGGTCGAGGACGTTGCGGCTGCGCTCGCGGCCGCCGGGCGCGGCGGGCGGCACCGTCTCCTTGTGGGAGTCGATGTAGATGCACCAGTCCGGGCACTCGCGGGCGCAGAGCATGCAGACCGTGCAGTTCTCCTCGAACAGGCCGATGACACCCCGCGTGCGGGGCGCCAGGTCGGGCTGGACGTCCGGGTACTGCTCGGTGACGGACTTCCGCGTCATGGTGCGGAGGGTGACGGCCAGGCCCTTGGCGAGGCCGCTGCCGGGGATCCGGGGCCGGGCGGGCGGGGGCTGTGCGGCCATCAGTTGATCGCCACCTTCACGATTCCGGTGAGCGCGATCTGCGCCAGGGCGAGCGGGACGAGGAAGGTCCAGGACAGCTTCTGGAGCTGGTCCTCGCGGAGCCTCGGGTAGCTGACGCGCAGCCAGATGACGACGAAGGCGAGGACGGCGGTCTTCAGGAGCGTCCACACCCAGCCGAGGCCGTCCGCGCCCCACGGCCCGTGCCAGCCGCCCAGGAAGAGGACGGTGGTCAGGCCGCACAGGACGACGATGCCCGCGTACTCGGCCAGCAGGAACAGGGCGAAGCGCAGACCCGTGTACTCGGTGTACGCGCCGAAGATGATCTCCGAGTCGGCGACGGGCATGTCGAAGGGCGGCCGCTGGAGCTCGGCGAGGCCCGCGACGAAGAAGACCAGGGCGCCCACGATCTGCCAGGGCAGCCACCACCACTCGAAGGCGTTGACGATGCCGGGCAGCGACACCGTGCCCGCCGCCATCGCGACGGAGGCGGCGGCGAGCAGCATCGGCAACTCGTACGCGAGGAGCTGCGCGGCGGTTCGCAGGCCGCCGAGGAGGGAGAACTTGTTGGCCGACGCCCAGCCCGCCATCAGCGAGCCGAGGACGCCGACGCCCATCACGGCGAGGACGAAGAACACACCGGCGTCGACGACCTCGCCGACGGCGCCCTCCTGCGGGCCGACGGGGATGGCGACGAGCACCAAGAGGTACGGCAGGAGCGCGATGGCCGGGGCGAGCTGGAAGACGCGGCGGTCGGCGTCGGCGGGGACGATGTCTTCCTTCTGCGCGAACTTCACGCCGTCGGCGACGAGCTGGGCCCAGCCGTGGAAGCCGCCCGCGTACATGGGCCCGAGGCGGCCCTGCATGTGGGCCATCACCTTGTGCTCGGTCTGACCGACGATCAGGGGCAGGGCGAGGAAGGCGACGAAGACGACGAGGAGTCGCAGGGCGACGTCGAGGGCGTCGTTCACTGCGGGCCTCCTTCGTCGTCACCGGCGGTCACTTGGCCACCGGCCTCTTCCGTCTCTTCCGCACCGCCGGTGGGCTTTCGGGCACCGGCGTTCTCTGCGCCGCCGGTGGGCTTTTGGGCACCGGCGTTCTCTGTGCTGCCGGTGTTCCTTTGGTCATCGGTGTCGCCGGGGGTCCCTTGAGCACCGGGGGTCCCTGGGGCGTCGGGGTTCCCTGGAACGCCGGGGTTCCCTGGGTCGCTGGTGTTCCCCTGGTCGCCGGTGTCACCGGCATTCCCTTGGCCACCGGTCTTCCCTGAGTCGCCGGTGCTCCCCTGGTTGCCGGGGTCCCCCGTGGCTTCCCCGCCGTCGGTCTCCGGCGTGTCGAAGGCCGGGCGGGCGTGGTGCCACGGGGCGTCGGCGCTGCGCGGGGCGCGCCTGGGCCGCTCCGGGGCCGGGATTTCGGTGGCCGGGGATCCGGCGGCCGGGGCTTCGGGAGTTGGGGTCTCGCGTGCCGGGGCGGGCGCTGTCGCGTCGTCGGAGGGCGCCGTCGGCAGGTCCTGGGGCGCGCCGGTGTCGGCCGCGACCTGGGCGGCCTCGGCGGCCTCCGTACGCTGCGACGCCGAGCCCTGGCCGGCGCTGCGCGTGCGGCGGGGGCGCGGCGCCGGGGCGGCCTCCGGCTGGCCGGTGGGCTGCCCCGTGGTCTGGCCGGCGGGCGGGCTCGCGGCTTGGTCCGTGGCGGGGCCCGTGGCCTGGCTCGCCGAGCCCTCCGACGCCGAGCGGGTGCGGCGCGGCGGTC
>NZ_JASCXL010000095.1:0-36075 GCF_030010595.1 Streptomyces sp. CC224B
GGCTCTGCCGCGCCCCGGGGGCGGCGGCGCGGCGCGCGGCGAGCGGCCCGGGGTCCGCGGCGGGCGCGAGCAGCACGACGTGGCCGCTGTGCGGGCCCGCGAGGCCGCGCAGGGCCCGCGCGTGGCGCATGGCCTGGGCGGCGAGGCGGGCCCGAGGGTCGCCCTCGGCGTCCAGGACCAGGACGGCGGTGGGCGCGGCGAGGTCCACGCCGAGGCGGCGGGCGCGCAGGGTGAGGCTGCCGGCGTGGCGCGGGTCGCCGGCGTGCGCGGCGGTGAGCAGGTCGTCGAGGAGCTCCCCACGCACCCGGTCCTCGGCCTCGGCCACCGAGCGGCGCAGCAGCAGGAGCAGCGCGGTGTCGAGGCTGGCCCGCTCGAAGAGGCGCCGGTCGCTGTCGGTGAGATCGGGGCGGCCGCTCAGCGCGACGCTGCCGAGGAGTTCGGGCCCGGCGAGCACGGCGGAGACCCAGACGCCGTCCACGGCCACGGCCCGGCCGCCCGCGCGGGAGGCGGCCACGCCGTCGGCGGGCGGCGCGGGGGCGGCGGCGCCGACGCGGGCCAGTTCGGTGCCGTCGGCGTCCTGGACGACCAGGCCGCCGTCGAGCAGCGCGGCGATCTCCGCGGCGACGTCGGCGACGTCGCCGCCGCGCAGCACGATGTCGGTGAGCCGGTCGTGGGTCTCGGCGGCGCGGCGCAGCGCCTCGCTCTGCGCGCGGGCGGTGGCGGTGGCGGCGTTCAGCTCGACGAGCGCGGCGCGGGTCTCCTCCAGGAGGCGGGCGCCGTCGATGGCGACGGCGGCGTGGTCGGCGAGCGAGGCGAGCAGCGCGATCTGGTCGGGCGCGAAGTCGCGCGTGCTGCGGTCGGCGGCGTACAGGACGCCGATGACGCGGCTGCCGACGCGCAGCGGCACGCCGAGGATGCCGCGCAGCCCCTCCTCGCCGACGCCCGCGTCGATGGCGGCGGTGTGCTGGAAGCGGGTGTCGGCGCGGTAGTCGGCGCTGGCGTAGGGGCGGGCGGTCTGGGCGACGAGCCCGCCGAGCCCCTCGCCCATGCCGAGCCGGAGCTGCTGGAAGGCGGCGGAGGCGCAGCCGTCGGTGACGCGCATGAACGTGTCCCCCGCGGCCGGGTCGTTGAGGGTCAGGTACGCCACGTCGGTGCGCAGGAGGAGCCGGGCGCGGCGCACGATGGCCCGCAGGACCGCGTCGAGGTCGGTGAGGGCCGCCAGGTCGCTCGCGGTGTCGAACAGCGCGGACAGCTCGGCCTCGCGGCGGCGGTGCTGGTCGAGGGTGCGGCGGACGGCGAGGGCCGCCTCGGTGGCCTCCTCGACCAGGGCGAGGTCCGCCCGGCCCGCCCCGGCCGCCCGGGCCGCGGCGGCCGGGTGGGCGAAGTGCTCGGCGGGGGCGTACCGTCGGAGCAGCCCGAGGAGGTCCCGCAGGGCCGTGGCGGCGGTCCCTCCGGCGGGGGCGGGGCTGGTGGCCTCGTCGGGGGCGGGGCGGGTGCCGGGGCGGCTGTGGGCGGATGACACGGTCGGCTGCCTCCCGGCGTACGGCGTACGGGCGTACGGGCCTCAAGGGCGTTCGCCGGAGCGTACCGGCGCGGGTGCCGGGGTGCTCCCGCCGGTGGCGTCGCCGTCCGGGCGGGCGAGGTCCCGGCCGCGGGTCTCGCGGGCGAGGGCCACCGTCACCGTGGTCACCACGGCGGCCAGGCACAGGTACAGCGCCACCGGCACCGAGGAGTCGTACTCCTTGAGCAGTTCGACGGCGATGATCGGCGCGAGGGCGCCCGCGACGACGGAGGCGAGCTGTGAGCCGACCGAGGCCCCGGAGTAGCGCACGCGGGTGTCGAACATCTCGGAGATGAACGCGGCCTGCGGTCCGTACATGGCGCCGTGCAGGAGCAGCCCGACGGTGACCGCCACGGTGATCACGGCGAACGACCCGGAGTCGACGAGCGTGAAGAACAGGAACGCCCACACGGCCATGCCGGCCGACCCGAGGAGCGTCACCGGCCGCCGCCCGAGCCGGTCGGACAGCGCGCCCCAGGCGGGGATGGTGACGAAGTGCACGGCCGAGCCGATCAGGACGGCGTTCAGGGCGGTGCTCTTGGGCAGGTCCAGGTGCTTGGTGACGTAGACGAGCAGGAAGGAGGTGAGGACGTAGTAGGAGATGTTCTCGCCGAAGCGCGTGCCGATGGCGGTGAGCACCTGGCGCCAGTTTTTGCGGAACACCTCCACGACGGGTGCCTCCTCCTGGCCGCCCTGCCCGCGCGCGGCGGCGGCCTCGGCCTCGGCCCGCGCCTTCAGGAACAGCGGCGACTCGGTGACGGAGATGCGGATCCACAGCCCGACCATCACCAGGACGCCGGACAGCAGGAACGGCACGCGCCAGCCCCAGGACTCGAAGGCGGCGTCGGACTGGACTCCGGCGAGCAGCGCGAGCACGCCGGTGGCGAGGAGGTTGCCGCCGGGCGCGCCGGACTGCGGCCAGGACGCCCAGAACCCGCGGTGCCGGGCGCCCCCGTGCTCGGAGACGATCAGGACGGCGCCGCCCCACTCGCCGCCGAGCGCGAAGCCCTGCACCAGCCGCAGCAGCGTGAGCAGGACGGGTGCGCCGATCCCGATGGCGTCGTAGGTGGGCAGCAGCCCCATGGCGAAGGTGGAGCCGCCCATCAGGAGCAGGCTCAGCACGAGCAGCTTCTTGCGCCCCACCCGGTCGCCGAAGTGGCCGAAGACGACGCCGCCGAGCGGCCGGGCGAGGAAGCCGATCGCGTAGGTGACGAAGGCGATGAGCGTGCCGGTGAGCGGGTCGGCGGTGGGGAAGAACAGCTCGTTGAAGACGAGGGCGGCGGCGGAGCCGTAGAGGAAGAAGTCGTACCACTCGATGGTGGTGCCGATGAGGCTGGCGCCGACGATCCGGGTGATGCCGCTGCGCGGGCGGGGACGGGGGCGGGGGCGGGGGCGGGCCATGGGGATCACCGTGTTCTCGCGGGTGGGTGGGGACGGGGAACCGCCGGGGCCGGGCGGGCGGGGACGGTCCGGGCCGGACGGGCGCGGCCGGTCGGGGTCAGGTCGCGGTCCAGCCGCCGTCGAGGGTCAGCGAACTGCCGGTCACGTAGCCGGAGTGCGGGCCGCAGAGCCACAGGACGGCGGCGGCGACCTCCTCCGGCTCGGCGAGGCGCTTGAGCGGGGAGCGGGTCAGGAGCACGTCGGTGAGCACGTCGTCCTCGGCGATGCGGTGGGCGGCGGCCTGGTCGTGGAGCTGCGCCTGGACCAGGGGGGTGCGGACGTAGCCGGGGCTGACGCAGTTGCTGGTGACGCCGTGCGGGGCGCCCTCGACGGCGGTGACCTTGCTGAGGCCCTCCAGGCCGTGCTTGGCGGCGACGTAGGCGCTCTTGTAGGCGCTGGCGCGGTGGCCGTGGACGCTGGAGATGTGCACGGCGCGGCCCCAGCCCCGCGCGTACATGTGCGGCAGGGTCTGCCGCAGGAGCAGGAACGGCGCGGTGACCATGACCTGCTGGATGAGGGTGAAGCGCGCAGGCGGGAAGTCGGTGAGCGGGGCGACGTGCTGGAGCCCGGCGCTGTTCACGAGGATGTCGACGGCGGTGGGCAGCGCCGCGATCGCCTCGGCGTCGGCGAGGTCCGCGGTGTGCGCGTGGCCGCCGACGGTGTCCGCGACGGCCTTGGCGGCGGCCGCGTCGATGTCCACGACGTGCGTGTCCGCGCCGGCCCCGGCGAGCGCCACCGCGCAGGCGCGGCCGATGCCGCTGCCGCCGCCGGTCACGAGGGCGGTGCGGCCGCGCAGGTCGACGCCGCCGGGGGCCGGGGCGCTGGGGTGAGGTCCGCTTGTCATGGCCGGAAACCTAGGGTGGCCGGACGGTTCCGCCCATGGGGCCGGTCACCACAACTCCGGTGCGGAGTATGGTTTCCGGCCCCATGGGCGGTGGAGTGGCCCGCGTCACCCGTCGAGGCCCCAGGCACGGCCGAGCCGGTGGGCGGCGCACAGCCCGGCGTCGAGGAGGTGGGGCCCGGCGGTGCCGCACCGCTCGCCGCCCGCGCCGGGGTCGACGGGCTGGCCGTGGCCCATGCCCGTGATGCCGTACGTCTCGACGGCGGGGGCGCCGCCCGGTCCCTCGTACACCCGGTGCGGGTACCCGGCGTCGGTGTCGGCGACGTCCGGCGTCCGGTCGGCGCCGTGCACGTCGGTCCACTGCTCCACGAGGTCGGTCATGTTGACGGGGGCCACGGTGCGGTCGGCGGTGCCGTGCAGCACAGTGAGGGCCGGCCAGGGGCCGCCGTAGCCGGGCCGGGCGGCCCGTACGCGGTCGCCCCACTGGCGGGGGCCGAGCCCGCCGCCGAGGCTCATGCACACCCAGGGAGACCCGGCGGCCTGCGCGCAGCCGTACGGGAGCCCCGCGACGACGCCGCCCGCGGCGAACCTCTCCGGGTAGGCGGCCATCATCACCGACGTCATGGCGCCGCCCGCCGAGAGGCCCGTGACGTACACGCGCCGGGAGTTCCCGGCGACGTCGGCGAGGTGGCGGTCGACCATCTGCGCGACGGAGGCGGCCTCGCCGCCGCCGCGGGCGGTGTCGGCGGTGTTGAACCAGTTGAAGCACGCGGAGACGTTGTTGGCGGTCTGCTGCTGGGGCAGGACGAGGGAGAAGCCCCAGCGGTCGGCGAGTTCGGTCCAGCCGCTGCCGGTGCCGTACCCGGCGGCGTTCTGGGTGCACCCGTGCAGGGCGACGACCACGGGCCGTCCGGCGGGAAGCCCGTCGGGGACGTACCGGAACATCCGCAACTGCCCCGGGTTGCCGCCGAATCCGGTGACTTCGCGGACGGCGGCGGGGGCCGGGGGCGTGGCGGCGGCGGCCCCGGGGGCCGGGAGGACCGGCAGGGCCGTCAGGGCGGCGAGGAGCGCGGCGGCCAGGGCCCGTACGGGGCTTCGGCGGCGGCCGCGTGGGGGGACTCGGGTCTCGGTCATGCCCGGGGACTGTAGGAGAGGGCGCCGCGCGGCCCTATGGGGGCGGGGACCACACCCGGGGGCGGCACCGTGTCGTACGGTGCGGGGGCGAGGACTGCCGAGGCGAGGGAGGGCCGGGCGTGGCCGGGTGGTATCCGCTGGTCGAGCCGCACCGCACGGGGATGCTCGACGTGGGTGACGGCAACCGCGTGTACTGGGAGGTCTGCGGCGCCCCGGACGGGAAGCCCGCGCTCGTCGTGCACGGCGGGCCGGGCTCGGGGTGCTACCCGGGCACACGGCGCTACTTCGACCCCGAGCGGTACCGGACCGTCCTGTTCGACCAGCGCGGCTGCGGCCGCAGCACCCCGCACGCGAGCGACCCCGCGACCGACATGCGGCACAACACCACCCCACACCTGGTAGCCGACATGGAGCGGCTGCGGGAGCACCTGGGCGTCGACCGCTGGCTGCTGTACGGCGGCTCCTGGGGCTCGACGCTCGCCCTGGCCTACGCCGAGCGGTACCCCGAGCGGGTCTCCGAGATCGTCCTGTCCGCCGTCACCACGACCCGGCGCACGGAGATCGACTGGCTCTACCGCGGCGTCGGCCGCTTCTTCCCCGAGCAGTGGGAGCGCTTCCTGGCGGGCGTGCCCGGCACGCCGCCCGACGGGGACGTCGTCGCCGCCTACGCCCGCCTGACCGAACACCCCGACCCCGCCGTGCGCGAGAAGGCCACGGCCGACTGGTGCGCCTGGGAGGACGCGGTCCTGCTCGGCGAGACGGGCGGCGCCTACGGCCCGTACGGCGACCGGCCGCCGGCCGCCCTGCTGGCGCTGGTCCGCATCTGCGCCCACTACTTCGCGCACGGCGCGTGGCTGGAGGAGGGCGTCCTGCTGCGCGAGGCCCCCCGGCTGGCCGGCATCCCCGGGGTGCTGATCCACGGGCGCTTCGACATGGGCGGTCCGCTCGCCACGGCGTGGGAGCTGCACCGGGCCTGGCCCGGCTCCGAGTTGACCGTCGTCGAGGACGCGGGCCACGTGGGCAACGACACCACCGCCGCCCACGTGCTGCGGGCACTGGACCGCTTCGCCGCCGGGGGCTGAGTCCGCCGCGGCCCCGCGGGGGCGGGGCGCCGCGCGGCGCCCCGCCCCTCGCGCCCCGGTCAGGCCGCGGAGTCGACCGCCGCGGGCGCGACGCTGCCGAGCTTGTCGACCGCCTGGTAGTACGTCCAGGCCAGCGCGTCGCAGGAGACCTTCTTCGCGCCGCTGTAGGTGGCGCAGACTCTCTTCAGGTCGGCGTGGAAGGCGTTGTCGACGCGCGCCTTGTGGGCGTTGAAGGTGCCCATCTCCTTGTAGTTGCGGTACCCGAAGTCGTGCCGCGCGCAGGCCTTCTCGAACGGGAAGCCGAACGGGTTGTCCGGGGACGAGGAACACAGGTCCGTGGTCCAGTTGAACTTGTACGCGCTCCAGGCGCCCTGGTTGTTGCGGGCCGAGAGCCAGGCGTTGTAGCTGCCCGCGTCGGTCTGGGTCCAGCGGCTGAGCACCTGGGCCTTGTCCGCCGGAACGGCGGAGGCGGGCGCGGCGGCGAGGCCGGTCCCGAGGGTGACGGCAGCGGCGCCCACGGCCAGGGCGGTGAGTCGACGGCGCATGGTGGGGGTTCCTCCTCGTGCGGGTCCCGTCCACGGGACATGTGGGGGTCATGACAGGACACGCGGTGTGCGGGCCCTGCCCTCCAGTGATCACCACCGACCTGACGGCCGGTGGACGCGCGGGCCGCGCCGGGCTTGCGCCCCGGTGACGAGCGGCCTTCACGTCATGAGGGCCATGCGTCACGGGAGTTGGCCGTAAACGTGCGGGCGGGCGGAACGAGGGGGTGCACAGGCGCGCCCCTCGCGGGGCGTGCGCCTCGTGCGGGGCGGGCTGGGCGGGCGCCTCGTGCGGGACGGGCTGGGCGGGCGCCTCGTGCGGGACGGGCCGGGCGGGCGCCTCGTGCGGGGCATGCGCCTCATGGGCGAGGTGGCGGGCGTGCCCCCCCTGGGCGTAGGGCGGCTGTGCCGCGCGGCTCGCAGAAGGTCTCCCTCTGGGTCGCTTGCCGTGCGGGGCAGTTCGGAGTCCCGCCTTCCGGTAGGGCGTGCTCCGGATCTCCGTCTTCCGGCATGGCACCCTCCGGTTCCTCGCGCTCCGGTTCCTCGTCCTCCGGTTCCGCACCGCCGGGCTGCTCGGGCTCCGGTTGCCCCGAGCCCAGTAGTGCTGCCACTACCACCGATGGACGTGCCCGCACGCTCGGACGCGTTCCCGGGGGCTGCCTAGGATCGGGCGAGCCGAGTCGAGACCGGGGGGACCATGAGGCTGAGACCACCGCGGGTCCGGGGTGTCCTGTTCCGCGGCACGCGGGGGCTGTTCGGCCGGGACACGCGGGACGGGCTGCTGCACCTGCTGACCACCTTGGCGCTCACGCCGCTGTACGCCGTCCCGGTCACGCTGTTCGTCCTCGGCGCGGCCCTGACTCCGCTGCTGTTGCTGGGCCTGCCGCTGCTGCCGGCGGCGATGAAGCTGGCGCACTGGACGGGCCGCCTCGACCGCGAGCGCCTGCACCTGCTGCTGGGCGTGGACGTCGAGGTGCCCACCGCCGTGCCCGGCACCGGCTGGAAGGAGCGCCTGGAGCGGACCTTCGGCCGCCGCGCCTGGCGGGAGCTGGGCTACACCGGGGTCATGGCCCTGTGGGGGTGCGCCGTGGGCGGGTTCGTGGCGGGGCTGCTCGCCGCGGGGCTGCTCCTGTCCCTGCTGCCGTTCCTCGGCCCCTTCCTGCCGGAGGGCTCCTCGCTGCTCGGCCTGGACGTGGGCGCCCCGGCCCGGACCGTGCCCGCCGGTGCCGTTGGCGTGGGGCTGCTCGGCACCGGCCTGTGGCTCGGCGGGCCGCTGGCGCGCGCCGAGTCGGCCCTGATCGCCCGGGCCCTCGGCGCCGGCCCCGTCGACCACCTGGTACGGCGCCTGACGGACCTGGAGGACAGCCGCTCGCGGATGGTCGACGCCGCGGAGCAGGAGCGGCGGCGCATCGAGCGCGACCTGCACGACGGGGCGCAGCAGCGGCTGCTGTCCGTCGCCATGACCCTGGGCCGGGCCAAGTCCCGCTTCGACCGCGACCCGGACAAGGCGCGGCAGTTGGTGCTCACCGCCCACGAGGAGGCCAAGGCGGCCATGCGGGAGCTGCGCGACGTGACCCGGGGCCTGCACCCGGCCGTGCTCACCGAGCAGGGCATCGAGCCCGCCGTCGCCGCGCTCGCGGCCCGCTGCCCGGTGCCGGTCGACCTCGCGGCACGGCTGCCGGAGCGGCCCTCGCCCCGGGCCGAGGCCGTCGCGTACTACGTGGTCTCCGAACTCCTCACCAACGTCGCCAAGCACGCCGCGGCCGGCCGGGCCGAGGTCCGCCTCGCCCGGGACGCGGACCTGCTGCGGGTGACGGTCGGCGACGACGGCATCGGCGGCGCCGACCCCGGCCGCGGATCGGGCCTCGGCGGCCTGGCGGACCGCGTGCGGGCGGTGGACGGGCACCTCACCGTTTCCAGCCCCGGCGGCGGGCCCACCGTCGTCGACGTCACGCTTCCCTGGAGGGCGTAGGACCGTGCTGCGCGTCGTGCTCGCCGAGGACTCCGTGCTGCTGCGCAGCGGCCTCGCCAAGCTGCTGGCGGACGAGGACGTCGACGTGGTGGGGCAGGCCGGTGACGCCGTTGAACTGCTCGCCCTGGCCGCCGACCTCGGCCCCGACCTGTGCGTGGTGGACGTGCGCATGCCGCCCACCCACACCGACGAGGGGCTGCGCGCCGCCCTGGCGCTGCGCGCCGCCGACCCCGGACGGCCCGTCCTGGTGCTGTCCCAGTACGTGGAGGCGCACTACGCCGCCAAGCTGCTCGCCGACGGCAGCGAAGGCCTTGGCTATCTGCTCAAGGACCGGGTCGCCGACGTGGACGAGTTCGTGGCCGCGCTGCACCGGGTCGCCGGCGGCGGCACCGCCCTCGACGCCGAGGTGGTCAGCCAGGTCTTCGCCGCCACCCGGAGGCAGGACGCCCTGGCCGCGCTCACCGCGCGCGAGCGGGAGGTGCTCGCGCTGATGGCGGAGGGGCTCGGCAACGGCGGCCTCGCGGACCGCCTGTTCATCACCGAGCGCGCCGTCGAGAAGCACATCCGCTCCATCTTCACCAAGCTCGACCTGCGCCCCGACGACCGAGGGCACCGCCGGGTCCGCGCCGTCCTGCGGTACATCGACTCCCTCGCCGCCCCCCTCGCCCCGAGCACCCCGACTGCCCCGACCGACCGCCCCTGACCACGGGAGACCGGATCCAGCCATGCACGAGACCCTCACCCAGCCCGGCACCGCGCCGCGCCCGCCCGGCCGCCCCCGGCGCTCCGTGCCGCGCCGCGTCGCCCGCGCCCTCGCGCTCCTGACCGCCCTCACGCTGGTCGGCGGCGGCGCGTGGTACCTGCTGCTCTTCCTGATCACCCGTACCGAGACCGGCACCACCGCGATCGACGGGGACGTACGCACCGTGGTGGTCGAGATCGACAGCGGCGACCTGCGCATCGACGCGGCCGGGCGCGGCGACCGCCTGGAGGTGCGCAAGAAGCTCACCAAGTCGCTGCGGTCGCCCGACGAGAGCGTCGAGCGGGACGGCGACACGCTGCGCGTCACCGCCGACTGCGGCGAGGGCGTCGGCACCTGCGCGTCGGACTACCGCCTGACGGTGCCGGCGGGCGTCCGGGTGCGGGCCGTGACGCGGCTCGGCGACGTCACGGTGACCGGCGTACGCGGCTCCGTCGAGGCCCGCTCCCGGATCGGCGACGTCCGGCTGCGCCTCCCCCGGGACGCCGGACCGTACGACGTCACGGCCTTTACCAAAATCGGCGAGCGGACGGTGGCGGTGGACGAAGACGACGCGGACGACGCGGTCGACACGGACAACACGGCGCAGCTCAGGGCGGAGGCGCGCACGAAGATCGGTGACGTGACGGTGCGCCAGGACTGACGCGCCGGGTCCGCGGGGCTACCCGCGGCGCCGCAGCCGGGCCGACAGATGGTGCTGGAGCGGCTGCCCGACCGCCGCGAGGTCGTGGGTGAAGGTGAGCGTGCCGTCGTCGGCGAGGGCGTAGCGGCGGCGGGTGGCGTCGACCTGTTTCGCGGTCGGCGTGAGCGCCACCGTGTGGGTGGCCAGGTCGACGGCGGTGCCCGTCGCGGCGCCGACCGCGACCTCGACGACGCCGGTGGGCTGGGTGACGACCGCCTCCACGCGACCCTCCGGCTGGAGCCGCCACCAGCCGCTCTCCCGCGCGGCCGGGCGCAGCGGGGCGCCTTCGGCGTCCAGGAGCCAGGCGCGGGCCTCGTAGCGCAGGAAGGGGCGGCCGTCGTGGCGGAACGTGACCTCCTGGGCGTACGCGAAGTCGCCCTCCAGCGTGGGGTATCCGCCCTCGCCCCGGCCGTACCAGGTGCCCAGGAGGTGCGTCACGGGCGCGAGCAGCGCGTGCGGGGCGGGATCCTCCTCCGGCCCGTGCGCGTCGGGGAAGGGAAGCTCCGGTACGGGTGCGGTCACGGGGGCGCTCCAGGGGTGGGATCGGATACCGCCCGAAAGCGTAGGCGCTGAGCGCGGCACCCGGTGGTCGGCCCTCGGCCCGGTGGTCGGCCACGGCCCGGCGGGGGCCCGACGGTGACCGGTGGCGACCGACGGCGACCGACGGCGACCGACGGCACAGTTGCCCCTTCGACCGCGCTTCTTCCCGTACAGCACGGATGTCACGTACGTACCGTCACGTCCCACCCGTACGCGACGGCCGACGGCGCGCGCCCCCCTCGTGCCTCACTCCACCGTCCCGGGGCCCGTTCACCCGCACGCTCCCCACCCGTACCGCGGCAGGCCCCGGCGCGGCCTACCTGGTCCCCCGGGCGTTGCGCGGGTGCAGGCGGGCCGCCCGCTCGTTGCCGCGGCGGTAGTCGCCGGTCCAGCGGGCCATGGCGAGCTGGGGGTCGCCGGTGGCCGCCTCGTGCAGGAAGCGCCGGGCGCGGCCGCCGCGCAGGACGGCCGCCGGGCGGCCGTGGTGGCGTATCTCCACGGAACCGTCGCCGCGTTCCTCGTACACGAACCCCTGTGCCTGTGCCATGAGACCACCTTGTGCGTCGTGCCGTACTCGGAGAACTTGAGAACCGTGAGAAGCGTCCCGCGCGGAGGTCCCATCGTGCTGGCCCGGTGCTCGGTCCGCGAGCGGATATCCCCGGACCGCCCGGTGACCTGCGGCGCGTACCGTCGGTTGCCCGCCAACGTGGCACCGCTCGCCGCCTCCTCATGGCGGGAATGCGGCGACTGCCTTACGCTCCCCGCCACAGGCGCACCACACTGGGACTTCACGGTCGGCGGTCACGCCGCACGGTCGGCTCGACCTGCTCGAACAGCCGGTCGACGCCTCAGCGACAGACGAGGAGCTGGTGAGATGTCCACGCACTCCCCCGCCGCATCCGCGCAGTCCACCCGAGGGGTGATCGACGCCTATCTGGCCCGCCTCGCCGAGCGGGACCTGGAGGGCGCGCTGCAACTCTTCTCCGACGAGGTGGAGTTCCTCGCTCCCGGTTCGCCCGAGGTCCCGTGGTCGGGCCACCACGCCGGGCGGCAGGGCGTCAGGACGTTCTTCACCACGCTCCACGAGTACCTGCAGCCCGAGGAGTTCACCGTCACGCACATCGTGGTCGACGGCGGGCAAGGGGTGATCATCGGACATCTGCGGGACACCGTGAAGGCCACCGGGAAGCCGCTCACCACGCCGTTCGCGGCGCACCTCACGGTGGCCGACGGCAAGGTGGCCCGCTACCACCTGTTCGAGGACACCCACGCGCTGCACCGGGCCGTGACCGACGGCTGAGCGGCCGCCCCCGCGCCCGGCCCCCGCCACCACGACCAGGAGAGGCAGCAGAGATGACCGCCAGCGTCAGCCCGTCCCACCCGGCGGTACGCGCCTTCGTCGACGCCGTCAACGCCCAGGACCAGCAGGCCCTGTGGGCCGTGCTCGCCAAGGACGCCACCGTCGTCGACGTCGGCACCGAGCGCGACCTCCACGCGTGGGTGGAGCGGGAGCTGTTCTCCTCCCACGCGCGGATGGAGGTGGTGCGCGAGTCGGCCGACGGACTGTCGGTCGGCGCCCGCTTCCACAACGACATCTGGGGGGACATCGACACGGCCTGGGAGTTCACGGTGTCCGACGGCGTCATCCGGCGCTTCGTCACCGGCCCGGGCTGAGCCCGTACGGAGCGTCGGAGGGGCGTGCGCCGCCGGCGGGCCGGGCCCACCGGGCACCGGCCGGACGCACGCGAGCCGCAACCGAACGGGGGCGAAGAGGCGACCGACAGAGCAGGGACCGGAAACCGGGAGACTGAGGGAGTCGTGTGAGCCGCACCTCGGGGCCCGAGGAGGCGCAGGCACCGAAGGAGTCGGTGCGCGTCCGTCTCCTGGGGCCGGTCAGCGTGGAGGTCCGGGGCCGGCACGTCGGCCTGGGGCCGCAGCAGCGTGCGCTGCTCGCGGCGCTGGCGCTGGCCCGCGGGCCGGTCAGCACCACCCGGCTCGCCGAACTCCTCTGGGAGGGCGACGCGCCGGACGGCGCCATCAGCGCGCTGCGCACCCACGTCCTGCACCTGCGCCGCATCCTGGAGCCGGGCCGGCGGGCCACGTCCGGCTTCGAGGTCCTGGTCAGCGCGGGCGCCCGCAGCAACACCAGCTACACCCTCCAGGTGGCCGACGAGCAGGTCGACGCCCTGCACTTCGTCCACCTCACCGACCTGGCCCGCAAGGCCGCCGCCGACGCGGACGCCCGCGCCGTGGTCGCGCTGCTCGACCAGGCCCTGGCGCTGTGGACCGGACCCGCGCTCGAAGGGGTCAGCGACCGCAGCTTCGCCCTGGCCGAGACCGACCGCCTCGAGGAACTGCGCCTGGTGGCCCGCGAGGACCGCCTCGACGCGCTCATCGAACTCGGCCGCTTCGAGGAGGCGGTGGCCGAACTGGCCACGCTGGTACGGGAGTTCCCGCTGCGCGAGCGGCTGCGCTGCCAGCTCATGCTGGCGCTGTACCGCTCGGGCCGCCAGGCGGACGCCCTCGCCGCGTACCGGGAGTTCTACCAGCTCCTCGACGACGAGGTCGGCATCGAGCCCGGCCGCCAGCTCAAGGAGCTGCACCAGCGCGTCCTGGTCGGCGACCCGGGCCTCGCCCCCGGCTCCGCGCCGGCCGCCGCGCCGCCGCCCCCGGCACGCCCGGTGCCCCGCCAGCTCCCGCCCGACGTCGCCTCCTTCACCGGCCGCGCGGACCAGTTGCGCGAGCTCGACACGCTCCTGGCCCGCTACGCCACGGGCCCGGGGCAGACCCTGGTGATCTCCTCCGTCTCCGGCATGGCGGGCATCGGCAAGACCGCGCTCGCCGTGCACTGGATGCACCGCGTCGCCGACCGCTTCCCCGACGGGCAGCTCTACGCCAACCTGCGCGGCCACGCCGCCGAGTCCCCGGCCACCGCCGACGAGGCCCTCGGCCAGCTCCTGCGGGCGCTCGGCGTCGGCACCGGGCACCTGCCGGAGAGCACCGACGAGAAGGCCGCCCTGTACCGCTCGCTCCTCGCGGGCAAGCGGGTGCTGATCCTGCTCGACGACGCCGCCGGGCTCGAACAGGTACGGCCGCTGCTGCCCGGCTCCCCCACCTGCTTCGTCGTCGTCACCAGCCGCAACGACCTGCGCGGGCTCACCGCGTTCCACGACGCCCACCGGGTGAGCCTCACCGTCTTCGGCGAGGACGAGGCCCTGGCGCTGTTCGCCCGCGTCATCGGCGCCGACCGGGTGCGGGGCGAACCGGAGGCCGCCGCCGAGGCCGTGCGGCTGTGCGGTCTGCTGCCGCTCGCCGTCCGCATCGTCGCGGCCCACCTCGTCGGCGACCGGCACCTGCCGATCGAACGGATCGTGCGCCAGCTCCGCGCCGACCGCCTGGACGGACTCACCCTCGATCAGGAGCAGCACACCGGCGTACGGAGCGCGTTCGCGCTGTCCTACCGGTCCCTGCCCGCGCCGGAGCGGGAGCTCCTGCGGCTCCTGTCGCTCGCCCCGGGCCCGGAGGTGTCCGTCCCGGCCGCCGCCGCGCTCGCCGGAGCCGGGCGGACCGCCACCGCGCGGCTCCTGGACCAGCTCGTCGCCCGCAGCCTCCTGGAGACCGACCGGCCCGACCGGTTCCATCTGCACGCCCTGGTCCAGTTGTTCGCCCGGGAGCGGGCCGAGGAGGAGGACGGCCCGGACGTCCGCGAGGCCGCCGTCCACCGCCTGCTCACCTGGTACCTGGGCACCGCCCAGCAGGCCGCCCACCTGCTGTACGGCACCTTCTACTCGTGGTACGCCGCCCGCCCGCCGAAGCCGGACGGCTCCCCCACCGCCCCCCTGGCCTTCCCGCGCGACGCCGCCGCCCTCGCCTGGCTGGACGACGAGCGGCCCGCGCTGCTCGCCTGCGCCCAGCACGCGGTGCGGCACGGCCCGCGCCCCTTCGCCTGGCAGTCCGCCCTCGCCGTCCACGGCCACCTGATGGAGCACGGCCGGCGCGCCGACTGGCTGCGCGCCGCGCACGCCGGGCTGCGCGCCGCCGAGGCCGAGGACGACGACCACGCGCGGGCGGTGATGCACTGGAGCCTGTGCTACGTCCTGTGGGAGCTGGCCCGGCACCAGGACGCGCTCACGCACAGCGCCCGCGCCGACGAGCTGTTCGCCCGGGCCGGGCAGCCGGTGGAGCGGGCCGGCGCGGTGCTCGGGCTCGCCGCCTCGCACCGCGAGCTGGGCAGCCTGGACGAGGCCGTCCACGAGGCCCTGCGGGCCCTGGCCCTGTACCGCGAGGGCGAGCAGCCCGCCGGGGAGGCGTGGGCGCTGTTCGTCCTCGGGTCCGCCCGGTTCGACCAGGGCCGGCTCGACGCCGCGGACGGGCACTTCGCCGACGCCGGGGCGCGCGCCGAGGCGTCGGCGGACCAGCACACGATGATGCTGTCGCTGTGGGGCCGGGCGACCGTGCAGCACGCCCTCGGCTCCCTGGACGAGGCGCACCGCCTGCTCACGCGGGCCCTGTCGGTGGACGGCAGGCTGCTGTCCACGTACGCGGCGGAGGGCGCGCTCAACGCCCTCGCGGTGGTGTGCCGGGACAGCGGCGACCCGCGGCTGGCGCTCAAGTACGCCGTGGACGCGCTGGGCGTCACCCACCGCACCCGCCGCCGCCTGATCGAGCCGGACGCCCTCAACACCATCGGCACGGTGCTGCTGCGCCTGGACGACGTGCCCGGCGCCCACGACCACCACCGGCGCGCCCTGGCCTCGGCCCGCGCGGCGGGCTGCCCCCGGGCCCTGGCCGAGGCGTGTGTGGGCCTGTCCGCCGTGCACCGGGAGCTGGGCGAGCACCGGGAGGCGCTGGCGTGCACCCGGCGGGCGCTCGGCGCGGCCCGGCGGGCGGGCCTCAGGCTCGCCGAGGGCGGCGCGCTGACCGAGCTGGCCCGGGTCCACCTGGCCCTCGGCCGGCCCGACAAGGCGGCGCGGGCCGCCGAGCGGTCCATGGGCCTGCACCGGGCCGCGGGGCACCGGCCCGGCCTGGACCGGGCCCGGGAGGTCGCCGCCGCCGCGGGACGCATGGACGCGGGCGCGGCGGCCGCGGACACCGCGGAGGACCCGGACCCCGCCGAGGCCCCGGACACCGCCGAGGACCTGGACACCGCCGAGGACCTGGACACCGGTGCGTACCCGGAGGCCGGTGTGTACCCGGACCCCGGCGAGGACCCGGAGAGCGGGGCGGCCCCGGGCCCCGGTGCCGCCCCGGACGTCAGCTGAGGGCCCGTACGCCCGCCGTGACCGCCGCCGCCACCAGGACGACGAGCGGGACGGGCGCCTTGAGCCGCCAGGCGACCAGGGCCCCGGCGAACCCCGCGAGGCGGGCGTCGAAGGTCATGCCGTGCGCGCCCGCCGAGCCGACGAGCTGGGTGACGACGAGGACGGCGAGCAGCGCGGGGGTCAGGTACTCCACGAACCGCGGGAACCAGGCGGGCAGTTCGCGGTCGCCCATCACCAGGGACCCCGCGCCCTTGAGGAGGAAGGTGGTCACCACCAGGGCGCCGACGACGATCCACGGGTCGTTGTTCATGGCTTCCTCCCGGCCTGCCAGGTCCATCCCACGGCGATGAGGCAGGCGACGGCGATGGCGGAGTCGGGCACCGCGACGGCGGTGAGGACGGCCGCGCAGGCCGCGGCCGCGGCGGCCGCCGTCCGCTTGCGGGCGGTGCCGAGGTGCGGGGCGAGCAGCAGGAAGAACAGGACCGGCGACACGGCGTCCAGGCCGTAGGTGAGGATGTCCACGGCGCGGAAGGGCCCGATCGCCCCCGCCAGGGTGCCGAGGACCCAGCCGAGCCAGAGGACGACGCCGGAGGAGAGCAGCCGCACCCGGTCGAACCGCCCGTCGGCGTCGCTGGCGATGGCCCAGGACTCCTCGATCACCAGTTGCGACTCGACCGCCCGCCGCGCCCGGCCGCCGCGCAGCGCGGGCAGGATGGCGAAGCCCATCACCAGATACCGCAGGTTCAGGAGCGTCCCGGCGACGGCGGCGGCCGCCCAGCCGCCGCCGTTGACGATCACCGAGACGGCGGCGAACTGCGAGGAGCCCACGAAGACGAGCCCGGACATCGAGGTCGCGGCGAGCGCGCCGAAGCCCGCGCCCTTGGCGAGCACCCCGAAGGAGACGCCGAAGGCGAAGATCGCGACGGTGAAGGGGACGGCCGCGCGCGCCCCCGCGGTCCAGGCGGCGCGCCGCCCGCCGTCCGCGTCCGGGCGGTGCGGGGAGTCCGTACCGGTCATCCGGCCTCGTCCGACACGGCCGCGGGGACTGCGCCGGCCGGGCGGCCGCCGCCGTCGGTACCGCCGCCGCGTACGGCCCGCGCGTACGCCTCCGCCAGGGCCGTGCCGACCTCCCCCAGCGGGTACTCCCGGTCGTCAACGGCGGTGACCGGCTGCACCTCGTACGCCGTGCCGGTCAGGAACACCTCGGTGGCGCGGTCCAGTTCGGCCGGGGCGAGGTGCCGTTCGACGACCGTGAGGCCGAGGTCCTGGGCGAGGGCGACGACGGTGCGGCGGGTGATGCCGTCCAGGACGCACTCGGGCGGCGGGGTGTGCAGGGCGCCGTCGAGGACCAGGAACAGGTTGGCGCCCGTGGCCTCGGCGAGCCGGCCCCGGTGGTCGAGGAGGAGCGCGTCGTCGCGGCCGGCGCGCTCCGCCTCCTGCCCGGCGAGGGAGCCGAGGGCGTACTGGGCCGCCGTCTTGGCGCGGACCGGGGCGGTGTCGGGGGCGGGGCGCCGCCAGCGCGAGGTGTGCAGGCGGATGCCGCGCGGCCCGTCGGCGAAGATCCGCGGCCAGGGCCAGGCCGCGACGGCGACGTGGACGCGGCTGTCCGGGGCCACCAGGCGCAGGGTGTCGCTGCCGCGCCAGGCGACGGGCCGTACGTAGCCGTCGGTGAGGCCGGCCGCGGCGACGACCTCGCGCGTGGCCGCGTCCAGCTCCTCGGCGGTCCACGGCAGGGCGTACCCCATCTCCTGGGCGGACGCGACGAGCCGGGCGCTGTGCTCGTGGAGCTTGAAGACCCGGCCGTCGTAGGCCCGCTCGCCCTCGAAGACGCTGCCGCCGTAGTGCAGCCCGTGGCTCAGCACGTGCAGGTGCGCCTGCCGCCAGGGCACCAGGTCGCCGTCGAGCCAGATGACGCCGTCCCGGTCGGCGAGCGGCGCGTCGGTCACGGGAGTCGCGCGGGTCACGTGGCGAAGCCCCGGTCGGCGTAGGGGAAGCCCTCCAGCTCGTTGACGGCGACGGTGTCGTCACGCCGGGAGGCGTAGTAGATGCGGACCTCGTCGATCAGGCCCGCGTCGTCGAAGCGGTAGACCTCGGCGCCGCGCAGCACCTTGCCCAGGCGCGGTTTGAAGGCGGTCCACTCGCACACGGCGGTCCGCGTCCCCTCGTCGGCGTAGACGGCGTCCACGACCCAGTGGGAGCCGTTGGCCCGTACGTCGGCGCCCCAGCGCTCCACGATCGGGTCGATGCCGTGCACGGGCCCGGCCATGCCGTGGGCCAGGTAGTGCACGACCCGCTCGGAGACGCACCGGGCGAACAGGTCCCGGTCGACCGCGTTGCAGGCCTCGAAGTAGCGCCGCACCGCGGTCTCCATCGTGGCCCGGTCCAGGCTCCCCATGGCTGCTGGTCCTCTCGTGTCGGTCACATCTCACCCGGCGCGAAGCACGGCGGCGGCACGGCGGCGAGCCGCTCCCGGGCCCGGAGGAGCGCCCGCTGGTCGTCGGTGAAGGCGTACCGGTCGCCCGCGGCGCCCTCGCGCAGGTGGGTCCGGACGAGCTCCTTGGCGGCCGCGCGGTACTCCGCGGGGGTACTGACGGCGGCTTCCATACCCTCGATCGTGTCGACCAACTCCCGCAGCCCGTCGAGGACACGGTCGTGGTCCAGACGGAGCAGTCCGTCCCGGCCGTCGCGAAGGGCGCGGCGCTCGCGCAGCCAGGAGTAGAGGAACACGCCGGTGCCCGCGTCGAAGTTGCGGACGGCGTCGGCGTCCAGCGGGTACCGGAACATCCGCTCCAGCAGGATCATGGCGATCTGCTCGTCCGGGTACGGGACGGCCTCGTCGGCGTGGCAGGCCAGCGCGGTCCTGGCGTCGACCTTGAGCTCTTCGAGGAGGCCGATGAACCAGTTCATCTTGAGCTTGATGTGCCGGTCGAGCGGCCACCGCCCCTGGTGGTGGAAGTAGTCGTGCAGATACCCCCAGACGGCCCGCGCCTGGTAGCACGCCTCGGGGTCCATCCCGGTGGAGGCGCCGGGCACGGACGCGGCGGTGAGCACGGCGCGCGCGGACGGTACGGCGAACGTCTCGTGGATGCGCCGGAACTTGCTGAAGAAGAAGATCGCGTAGGCCTGTTCGGTCACCTTGTCGTGGGCGGCGACGTTCTCCGGGAAGAACACGATGCAGTTGCCCCGGACCACGCCTTCGCTGCCCGCGAGCACCACGGTGGCCTGGCAGTTGTTCTTGGGGTGCGGGTAGTGCCGCGCGAGGGCGGGCAGCGCGTCGGGTTCCTTGCGGCGGACGAGGAAGAACTCCAGCCGCCTGCCGACGGGCGGGACGCTGTTGGTGGTCTGCACCGGGGCGAGGAACGCCGCCCAGTCGCCGTCGGCGGGCGCGGTCAGCGCGTCGCGGGAGCGGGCGAAGTGCGGCGGTGTGTCGAGCCCCGCGCGCAGCCAGTCGTCGACGTCGGCGGCCAGCGCGTCGGCCTGCGCCGCCCTGCCGTGCCCGGCGAACCACCGGACCGCCTCGTCCCTGATGCCGGTCAGGGCGCGGCGGTCCGCGTCGTCCGGCGCGGCGAGCGTGCCGTCGTCGCGCTGGCGGGCGCGGAAGGCGTCGACGCGGGGCAGCAGCCCGCGGCCGAGGGCGGCGGCCTCGTCGAGCAGGTCGTCGTGGTGGCGGTACGTGCCGCGCGGCCGGCTCCGCAGGCCGGGCGTCACCCCGGTCACCGGGCGCTCCCCTGTGCGCGGTCGTCGCGGGCCGCCTCCGGCAGGTGCTCGCGGGCACCGTCCGGTCCGTGGTGGCGCGCGGCCTCCGGTACGCGCTCGCGGGCGCCGTCCGGCTCGCGGGCGCTGCCCGGTCCGTGCTCGCGCGGTGGCTCCGCCACGTGGTGGACGGTATACACCATCGGGACCTCGCCGAAGCTGCGGACGACGCGCAGGCCGTGGGCGCGCGCCGCGACGACGGTGGTGACACACCCTTCGGCCTTGCCGTCGGCGCAGTCGATGGCGGCCTGCGCGTTGCTGGTCACCAACTGCCGCTCGCTCGTGGGCGCGACGAGGCCGGCGGGCGCGGGGTGCGTGGCCACGGTGCGCGGCTCGGCGCCGGTGCCCGGGGCGACGGCGAGCACCATCTCGAAGGTGGGCCACAGGAAGCAGTCGACCATGCGGCAGTGGCGCAGGTTGCCGAAGACGAGCGTGTGCAGCTCCGGGTAGACCGCGCAGGCGAGCAGCGCGTGCTCGCCGGTGCGGGGCACGCCCGCCATGGCCTCCTCAAGGGACGTGTGCAGGACGACGCGCCCCTCGCTCGCGAGGCCGCGCCGCTCGAACCACAGGTGGGCCGCCGACTCCAGATTGGTGCCGGTAGGGCCGAGGGTGTGCAGGTACCGGATGTCACTTGGCGGCGCGGGTGCCACCGTGTCGGCGCACGCCTGTTCCCCCGTCATCATGTTCACTCCCTGGAATCCCCCGAAACGGTGTCCGGCGGCACCGGCGAGGAGGCCGGGGACGCCGGTGTGCGGAGCTCCCCGGTGCAGCGCGGTGCGTTCACCGCGCGCCGCGTCCACGGGGCCCGCGTCGGCGATCCTAGGCAGCTCCGCCGAGCGGCGGCCAGGGCGCACAAGAGGCACCGGCGGGTTTTCCACACCCTGGCCACTTCGCTTCGCGCGGCTTTCGGGAAATCCCACGACAAATACTGGTGTGGGGGGCGGTGAATGTCCCGCTTTCATCGCCGGCCCCGGCGACCACCGGCGGCTTCCCGTCACCCGCCCGCGGCCGCGATGAGAAACGCCGGACCCGGGAGTCTGCCCCCACGACACCCCGCCGCAGCAGTGCCGACCGAGGAGAGACCATGACCGTGACACCCGAGACCCGCGTCCTGCAGGCGCCGGGCGCGACCCTCCGATACGACGTCCGGGGCGACCTGAAGGAGGCGGGTGCGGACCGTCCCGTGCTGCTGCTGATCGGTTTGCCGATGGACGCGGCCGGGTTCGCGACACTGGCCTCGCACTTCGCCGACCGGGTCGTGGTCACGTACGACCCGCGCGGCACGGGGCGCAGCGTCCGCTCCGACGGCGGCGGGGAGTTGACGCCGGACGACCACGCCGAGGACCTGCGGCGGCTGGTCGAGGATCTCGGCACCGGGCCGGTGGAGGTCTTCGGCAGCAGCGGCGGGGCGGTGAACGGCCTGGCCCTCGTGGCGCGCCACCCCGAGCTGGTACGGACGCTCGTCGCGCACGAGCCGCCGCTCGCGCGGGTCCTGCCGGACAGCGCGGCGGCCCTCGCCGCGGTGGAGGACATCCACCGGACGTACCTGCGGGCGGGGCTCGGGCCCGCGATGGCGAAGTTCTTGGCGCTGGCCATGCGGAAGGGGCCGCTGCCGGAGTCCGGCACCGACGAGCCCGCGCCGGACCCGGCCGCCTTCGGCCTGCCGACCGAGGACGACGGCTCCCGCGACGACGCGCTCCTGGGGCAGAACATCCGCGGCTGCTGCGGCTACCGGCCCGACGTCGACGCCCTCGCCGCCGCGCCGACGCGGATCGTCCTCGCGGCGGGCGAGGAGTCCCGGGACGAGCTGGCGGCCCGGGCCGCCGCCGCCCTCGCGGACCGGCTCGGCCTGCCCGTGACGCCCTTCCCCAGCCACCACGGCGGCTTCCTGGGCGGCGAGTACGGCCAGCACGGCCGGCCGGAGGCCTTCGCCGCCCGGCTGCGGGAGGTGCTGCGGTCCGCGTGAGACACCGCCCCGTACGGGATCAGCCTGTACGGACCGTCAGCGGCGCGAAGCCGAGCACGGTCTCCGGGCCGTCGGCCCAGCGCACCCGCACGACGGGGCCGGTGACGGCGACGCCGCGGACGGCGGCGGACAACGGCAGGGCGGCGGAGGGCGGCAAGGCACTGGTCGGGGGCCCGGGAGCGGGCGACGGCGCGGCCTCGGACAGGGGCACAGCAGCGGACCGCGGCCCGGCAGCGGACCGCGGCCCGGCACCGGGCGGTGGCCCGGTCGGCGCGGGCGCGCTCAGGGAGGCCAGTGCCACGAACACCGCGGTGCCCGTGACGTCCGCCGAGAGCCGGGGGACGCGGACCCACGGCTCGTACGCGGTGCCTCCCGGCGCCCGCACCTCGTCCGCCCCGGTCCAGCCGTACAGGGCGACCAGCTCCGAGCGCAGGGCGGCGGTGGCCCAGCCGGTCAGCGTCACCCGGGCCCCGTGCGGCGCGCCGACGACCCGGTGGACCCGCAGCTCGTACCGGCCGCGCGCCACGGTCACGCTCTCCACGCGCAGGCCCGGCACCAGGGGCGGCCCGGACGTGAACACCGGCCGGTGCCAGGAGGCGGCCCAGCCCCAGCCGTCGCCGTGCCCCGCGCCGAGGGGGTGGACGCGGCGCCGTACGCTGCCGGCGCCGCCGGCCTCCACGGACAGGTGGTTGTCGGCGGGGTCGCCCGGGGCGGTGGGGCCGGTGTGCGTGGAGTAGGCCTGGCGGCCGTAGTGCGGGTCGTCCCGGGAGGCGTCCTCGCCCTCGTGCGGGGCCACGTGGTCGCTGCCGTGGTTGTGCAGGCGTACGACCCCGTCGTCCCGGGTCGACTGGAGGAGCAGGCCCGGCGCGGGCAGCGCGAGGACCCGGTCGGGTCCCTCGCTGGGCGCGGGCTCCTCGGGCGCCGTCCACAGCGGGTCGTCCGGGGGCGCGAGCAGCGCCACGAAGGCCTTGGCGGCCCAGTACGGGGACGCGGGGCCCGAGTACGCCTGGAGCGTGGCGGCGTGCGGGCCGTGCCAGCCGAGGCTCAGCAGCCCGTCGGCGGTGACCGCGCCCCGGTCGAGGAAGTGGCGCAGACAGCCGCTCAGCAGACGGCGCGACGTGCCGGGCGGCAGCGGGGTGTGGCCGGTGACGGCCCCGGTGGCGACGGCCGCGCAGGCCGCGAACCGGTAGGTGAGGGAGCGCCCGAAGTGCAGGGGCGCGCCGTCGCCGCCGAAGAACAGCGCGAAGCCCTCCAGGTACGTGCGCAGCCGCGGCCCGCAGCGGGCGGCGAGCTCCGCGTCGCCCGTCAGGTGCGCGTGCAGCAGCGGATACAGGTGCAGCGCCCAGCCGTTGTAGTGGTCGAAGGCCCGGCCGTCGCCGTCCGCGTACCAGCCGTCGCCCCGGTACCAGGTCTCCAGGAGGTCGAGGGCGCGCTCCCGGGCGCGGGCGGTCGCCGTGTCGCCGCGCCCCGCCGCCTCCAGAAAGGACGCCACCGTGAAGGGGAACAGGTACCAGTTGTTGGGGGCGGGCGTGTGCGTGAGCGCGCCGCGCAGCCAGCGCGCCGCGCGCTCCTGTACGGCGCCGTCCAGCCGGTCCCAGAGCCAGGGCCGGGTCAGGGCGAGGCCGAGGGCCACGGACGCGGCCTCGACCATCGGCTGGCCCCGCACGTGGTGGTCGAGGACCGGCGGCCAGGACTCGGTGTCGTCCCGGCCCGGGGTACGGGTGCCCGCCGCGAGGCCCCGCGCGTACCGCTCCAGCCAGTGGTACGGGTCCCTGCCGCCGTCGCCCGCGACGCGGAGGGCGGCCGCGAGGAACGTACGGGCGTAGCCCTCGAGCCCGTCGGAGCGGGCCCCGGACACGGACGAGCGGCCCGGCAGGTGGAGGAGGGCGCCCTCGGGGGTCGCCCACGGCCGGGCGGCGGCGAGCAGCCCGTCGGCGACGGCCTCCCAGTGGGCGCGGGTCCAGCCGGTGTAGGGGCTGAGCCCCCGGTCCTCGGCGGGCAGCGCGAAGGGCGTGTTCACGCGAGGAACGCCAGCCTGTCGCGGCGTACGGGGTGCGCGAAGCCCGCGCCCGCGGCCCACCGGCCCACCTCGCCGACGGCCGTGTCGGCGAGGCGCTCCCACTCGCTGCCCAGGGAGCCCGCCAGGTGCGGGGTGATCAGCGCGTTCGGGCAGTCCCACAGGGGGTGGTCGGCGGGCAGCACCTCGGGGTCCGTGACGTCGAGGACCGCGCGGATCCGGCCCGCGCGCACCACGTCGGTCAGCGCGTCCTGGTCGACGACGGCGCCGCGCGCGGTGTTGACCAGGACGGCTCCGGGCCGCATCGCGGTGAGCAGCTCGCGGCTGACGAGGCCGCGCGTGGCGGGCAGCAGCGGCGTGTGGACGCTCACCAGGTCGGCGCGCGCGAACAGGTCGGGCAGCGCGACCGGCTCCACGCCGAGGCCGGCGGCCTCCGCGCGGCTGACGTAGGGGTCGTACAGGAGCACCTCGAAGTCGAAGGGGCGCAGCAGTTCGACGACGCGGCGGCCGGTGAGCGAGGCGGACAGGATGCCCACGGTGCGGCGGTAGTTGCCCACCTCGTGCGGGGTGGAAAGCCAGTCGCCGCGGGTGCGGTCGCGCCGGTAGTCGCGGGCCCGTTCCAGGACGTGCTTGCCGTGCAGCAGGATCATCGCGAGGGTGTACTCGGCGACCGGCAGCGCGTTGGCCGCGGCGGCCGACGACACCGCGATGCCGCGCTCCCAGCAGGCGTCGGTGACGTGCCCGCGCACCGAACCGGCCGCGTGCACCACGGCCTTGAGGCGGGGCGCCGCGGCCAGGGCGGCCGCGTCGAGCGGCGGGCAGCCCCAGCCCGTCACGAGGAGGTCCACGCCGGCGAGGACGCCGCGGGCGCGGTCGGTCGTCAGATCGTCGAGGGCGGGGAGCGGCGCCAGGTCGCACACCTCCCCCAGCGCGGCCAGGGCCCGCGGCGTGAACACGGCCCCCGCGGCCCGCGCGGACATGGCCAGAGCCACCCGGGTCCGACTCCCCCGCCCGCCCCCGCCACCCGGCCGGACCTCTTCCGCCCCTCCAGCACCACCGACCACGATCCCTCCCACCTCCACGGTCCCCGACGGCTGTCCTCGACGTACGACTGCCCACCCGGCAGCGCTCCTGACCGTTCCTGGCCGAAGGCGTCGGCGCGTCTTCCACCGCTGGTCGGCGGGCGGTGTCAGACCCCTCTGCCACGATCGGCGCATGGGATTCTTCGACGATCTGGTCCTCCCGGAAGAACCGGCCGACGAGCGCAGGGCGGTGATCCGGCTGGGGCCGCCGCACGAGGACACCGGGCGGTACGAACCGCCTGTTGACTGGTACGCGCCGGTCTTACGGTCGCACCTGGCGGTGGTCGGGGCGGGCCCGTACGCGCGGGTGGTGATGACGGGCTGGTCCGTGTGGCCGCGCTCGGCCACCCTGCACCTGGCCGTGTTCCGCAACACGCGTTGGAACCGGAGCACCGCAGGCCGCCAGTCCGGGCTCCGTGTCGGCCTGCTGTTCCCCGACGGACGCCGCGTGACCTCGCTGGACTTCCCTGAGCAGCGGCTGGGGCAGTGCCTCGGGCCGGCCGGGCGTCTGTACTCGCCCGTCACGGACCAGCCGGTCGGCCTGATACCGCTGGACCCCGGCCTGCACGACAGCCACCGGTCCACCTTCAAGACCGACGTCGATCTGTACCTGGCCGAACTCCCGCCCCCTGACGGCGCCCAGCTCGTCGTCGAATGGCCCGACGAGGACATCCCCGAAACACACACGTCCCTCGACACCGCAGTACTGCACGACGCGTCGGCGCGGGCCGTCGAGGTCTGGCCCGGGATCGAGCCACCGGACCCGGCGGACCAGCCGAGCTCCCTGGTGACGATGGAGGTGAGCGGGGCGCCCGGCTTCCTGGCCCGGCCCCTGTCCGGGCACGAGCGGGCGGAGCTGCGTCGTCAGGAGGAGGAACGGCAGCGGTACGTGCCGCGGGCCGACTGGCACCGGATCGGCTACGAGGAGTGGAAGGACGCGGAGCTGATCCGGATCCGGCTCCGGGCGGGCGCGCCCGTCAACACGTACAGGGAAGGGGATGAGGAGACGCCGCTGCACGCGGCCGCGGACCGCGGGACGGCGGAGGTGGTCGCCCTGCTCCTGGCGCACGGCGCGGACGTCGACGCGCAGGACGAGGAAGGGCACACTCCGCTGTGGTACGCGGTGTGCAACGGGGACGAGGACAGCGTCCGCGCGCTGATCGCGGCCGGGGCCGACGTGTGGACGCCGCAGACCGGGCCGTGGTCACCGGGACGGCTGTTGCTGACGACGGCACTCGCCCCGCTCGTCGCGCGACTGCCGGGGGCGGTGGAGCTGCCCGCCGAGGAGGCCGCCGCCTTCCGCGCCGCGGACGCGCTCATCTCGGCGTTCGGGGACCAGGAGTTGATGACGGAGGGGCTCGGGATCTGCTTCGTACGGGGACTGACCGAGGACGAGGTGATCGAGCGGCTGGGCGCGGACCCCGCGCAGTGCCCACGGGCGGACGACGAGCACGCTCCCTTCGACCCGACGGACTACGACGCGTCCTGGAACTACGTCGGTGTGACGAGCGTGCGCGGTGCACCCGGGGGCTGTGTGATCACCCATAACGGGTACATGCCGAGCGATGAGGGCGTCCTGCGGGCGATATCGGGCGGAACGGCGGCGTACGGCATCTACTACAACCCCAAGGGCGGTACTTTCGGCACCCTGGCCCGTGACGGCGACATCGTCGCCCACGAGGAGATCGGCCTCACGCCCTTCGAGGACGATCCGCCCGCCTACTGGCACTTCCGCTTCTGGCAGTGGAAGGCGTTCCCGCACGACGCGGACACCCTGGCCTACGCCTGCGCCGCGGCGGGCCTGCGCATCAGCGACGGCCGGGCAGCAGTCGACCACCGCACCCCACGCCGCTGGGTGCACCTGCCGCCTGCCCTGCAACGCTGAGCCCCGCCGTAACCACTGCGCGCCCCCACGGTGTGCTTGAGGCCCAGGGATGCGTAACCGCCGGGCACTGCGCCTCGTCGCTCACCAGGCGCCGGGAGCCGGGTCGTGTCGGCTGAGTACGCACCACGGCGCGGATGAGTACCCGCACCCATGCCGCGCCTGAGCGGGGAGCACAGGATCGCGTATACCGATCACGGAAGGAACCCACCATGAACCCCGGCACCTACGCGCGCTTGTACGGCCCTGCCCAGCCCGCACCGCGCTCCGGAACCAGGGGGCACAAAGGGCTCATCGTGGTGGCAGGCGTGCTGTGGGGGCTCACTCTGGTCTCGCTGGTCTGGATCACGACGCTCGTGGGCATGGTCGCGCTCTGGGGCGCGGCGGCAGGCGAGGACACGGGCACCTTCGTCCTGCAGTACGCGGCGATCCTCGCCGGCGCCGCCGCGACCCTGACCGCCCTGGTGCTCGCCCCCGGCATCCGCCGCCTCTCATGGCCAAGCCGCCTGCTCCTGGCGGGCGTTGTCGCATGCCCGGTCACCACCGGCTTCGCGTGGTGGTCCTGGGCCTACACCGGCTGAGCCTGACCCTGCGAAGAGGGCCTGCGCCGAGAGTTTGGGTACGCGTACGTGCCGGCGGGTCGTGGCCGGGGCCGGGGTATGGCGCTGTGAGCTGATCAGAGCCTCGACAGGCGGGCCCGCCAGGACCACCCCATGGCGAGCACCGCGTCGCGCAACGGATTCTTCAGCTCCGCGGTGTCGGTCAACGTCGTCTTCTTGACGCGGCGCTTGCCGTCCGGTCCGCGTTCCATCGACAGGTCGAAGGTCGTCCACCGGAACTGCCCCCGGCCCCAGGTGCGTATCTGGCCGCGCGTGTTGCCGAGCTGCCGTTGGTAGTCGAGGGAGCGGACCTGGCGCTCATCCGGCATGAGGCGCATCCGCGTCTGCAGGACCGAGTCGTCCCTGACCCTGGCGAAGTACCCGCGCCAGGCGGGATCGGTGAGGCGCCAGTCCGCCACCAGGTCGGCGCAGTCCGGACCGCCGTCGCGCACGATCCACGGGGCATCGGGCCCGTTGAGGGCGAGCAGCGCCTCGCGGACCTCCCGCGGCGTGCCGGGAGGCGTGTCGTCGGGCGGATACGTGACGCGTTCGAAGCGGCTGAAGAGTCCCACAGGAGCAACCTACTGATCGAGAAAGCGCCTTGTTCGGCCGATCCCCGCGAAGGAGTCCCATGCCCGACGTCATACGTCTCGTGAGCGCCGCCGACCATGCCGTGACGGAGCGGCTGTGGCTGATGTTCTGTCACGACATGTCGGAGCTGCACGGGTGGCTGCCCGAGCCGGACGGAACCTTCGGCCATGCGCGGCTGCGAACGGCCCTGGCCGATCCCGACTGGGCTGCCTACCTCGTGGTGAGCGGCGACCGGCCCGCCGGCCTCGCGCTCGTCCGCGGCCTGACCGGCGCGAGGCGCGTACTCAACAGCTTCTTCGTCGTCCGCGGGGCGCGCAGGAAAGGGCTCGGGCTGCGGGCCGTCCGCCAGCTCCTGGCCGCGCACCCCGGGCGGTGGGAGGTCGCCTTCCAGGACACCAACCCGGCCGCGGCCCGGTTCTGGCGCCGCGTCGCCACCGAGGTGGCGGGTGAGGCGTGGTCCGAAGAGCGCCGGCCCGTGCCACACCGGCCGGACCTGGCGCCGGACGTCTGGATCTCCTTCACGCACCGGCTCCCCGGCCACCGCTCCGGCTCCGGTCGTCACGGCTGAGGCCTCCGCGGTGCTTTCACGGTGCCGCGCCGCCGGTCTGGGTGCCCCGGGGCGCCAGCCCGAGCGCGCCCCGCACTGCCTGCACTGGTTCTGACCCCGGCGTGAGACGGGCCCGGGCGGGCCCGTTCCACGCCGGAGCGACGACGGGACAGACGTACGGGACGTCAGTGCCGGGCCGTTCCGGACGCGCGGCGTACGCCGACCGCGGCGAGGGCGGCGCCCAGGACGCACAGCACGCCGGAGACCAGGGCCGCCGTGTGGACGCCGTTCATGAAGGCCTGGTGGCTGCCCTCGGCGACGGCGGACCTGAGCCGTTCCGGCATCTCGCCGGAGACGGGGGCGACGCCCATGGCCACCGCGTCCTTCGCCTCCCGCAGGCCGTGCGCCGCGTCGGCGGGCACCCCGGCCGACGTCAGCTCACCGGTCAGCGTGGAGCCGACGCGGCTGCTGATGAGGGAGACGAGGACGGACGTGCCGAGCGCCCCGCCGACCTGCAGCGCGGTCGCCTGGAGGCCGCCGGCGACGCCGCCGTCCGTGACGGGCGCGTTGCCCACGATGGCGTCGGAGGACGAGGCCATCACCATGCCCACGCCGAGGCCGAGGGCGATGAAGGGCGGCCACATCGCGGCGTAGGAGGAGTCCGCGCCCCAGCCGAGCAGGGCGAAGCAGGCGGCGGCCTGGAGGACCATGCCGAGCGGCATCGTGAGGCGCGGGCCGAACCTCTCGGTGAGCGCGGCGCCCAGGGGCGAGGCGACGACGGAGGCGAGGCTGAGCGGGAGCGTGCGGACACCGGCCTCGACCGGGGTGAACCCGCGGACGTTCTGCAGGTACAGCATCACGAAGAAGATGACACCGAGCAGGATGAAGAAGTTCAGGGCGGTGATGACGGTGCCGATGGTCAACGCCGGGTTGCGGAACAGGCGCATGGGCAGCAGGGGGTGTGCGACGCGCGTCTCGTACCGGCCGAAGAGCAGCAGGAGCACCACGCCCGCGCCGATCGCGCCCAGGGTGCCGGCCGAGGTCCAGCCCCACGTCTCGCCCTTGACGACGCCGAAGACGACGGCGAGGAGGCCGAGCGCGAGCAGGACGACACCGGGGATGTCGAACTTCTCGCGCGCCGCCGCGGTGTTCTTGCTCTGCGGCAGGACGGCGATGCTGAAGGCGAGCGCGGCGACGCCGATGGGGGCGTTGATGTAGAAGACGGACTCCCAGTTGACGCGCTCGACGAGCAGGCCGCCGACGATGGGCCCGAGCGCCGTGGACACGGACGAGACCATGGCCCAGACGCCGACGGCCATGCCGAACTTCTTCGGCGGGAAGACCGCCCGCAGCAGTCCCAGCGTGTTGGGCATGAGCAGCGCGCCGAAGAAGCCCTGGAGGGCGCGGAAGGCGATGACGCCCTCGATGGATCCGGCCAGGCCGATGGCGACGGAGGCGACGGTGAACCCGGCGACGCCGACGAGGTAGAAGGTGCGGCGGCCGAAGCGGTCGCCGAGCTTGCCGCCGAGGATCAGGGCCGCGGCGAGGGCCAGCAGATAGGAGTTGGTGACCCACTGCAGGTCGGCGGTGGAGGCGTGCAGGTCGCGCCCGATCTCCGGGTTGGCGATCGAGACGACCGAGCCGTCGAGGCCGACCATGAAGAGGCCGAAGGCGACGGCGACCAGGGTCAACCACGGGTTGGCGCGCCGGCCGCGCGGTTCGGCGGGCCCGCCCGCGCGGGCGGGTGCGGCCGGGGAGTTGAGGACGTCGGAGGGCATGAAGGGGTTCGTCCTTCGTGAGGGTGTGTACGACAGGGAAGGGAGGAGCGCGCGAACGGGCGACGCCACGTCCGCGCACGGCCCGGCCCGGCCGCGCGGGGTAACGGGAGCGGCCGGGCGGACGGGAGGCGGTCACCGCCGCCCCGGCGCACGGGACGTCGACGTACGACCGGCTCGGGGCCGGGTACGCGAGCCGCGTACCGGCGCGCGGTACGCCCGGTGGACGGAGTGCGTCCGGTAGGCGGTACGCCCGACGGGCGGGGTACGTCCGTCCGATAGCGGTACGCCCGACGGGCGGGGTACGTCCGGCGCGCGGGGTCAGCGCGTGGCGGGGTGGAGGCGCCCGTTCAGCGCGTGCAGCGCGCCGAGGGCCGAGCCGAGGGCGTCGAGTTCGCCGTCGGTCAGGGTGTGCAGCGCCCGCGCGACGTGGGCGCTCATCAGGCTCCGCACCTCGGTGATCTGCCGGCGGGAGACCGCGGTGAGGTGCAGGCGCGCCACGCGCTTGTCGGCCGGATCCTGCCGCCGCTCCAGGAGGTCCTGCTCGGTCATCTGCGTGACCAGCGCGCTCACGTTGTTCGGCTTCATCAGCAGGGCCCGCGCCGCCTCACGCACGGTGGTGCCGTCGTGGGCCTCGACATGGCGCAGCAGCGCGAGCTGTGCCTCCGGCGGCTTGGGGTGCGGGTAGTCCTGGCCGACCTGCCGCTCCAGCGCCCGGGCCAGCGCGGGCAGGCACGACGCGAGCTCGACGGCCACGCGGTCGATGTCCTGGCCGGACGCACTGTGCTGGGGCATGCCAGCAGTTTAGGTATGCCTGCATAGCTATGTCAACATAGCTAACGCGGGGCGGCGCGGCCGCGGGAACGGGGCCCGGGGAACGGGAACAGGAAGCGGCCCGGGAAACGACCGAGAGGCCGCTTCAGATTTCTCTGAAGCGGCCCCTCGGCTTGCGAGTTCGCACCGTCGGGACGACAGGATTTGAACCTGCGACCCCTTGACCCCCAGTCAAGTGCGCTACCAAGCTGCGCCACGTCCCGGTGCGTTCCGCGCGGTGTGTCCCGCGTGATCACGCAGGTAGAACTCTACCCCACCTGCGGGGGTGGTCCCGAACGCCCCGGGGCCCGCGCGGGACAATCGCGCCATGACGAGTACACAGGGTGCGGCGGACCGGGACCGGGACGCCGAGGGCCGGGCCCGCAACGCCCGGCCGCGGGACGGGCTGGGGCGTCCGCTGCCGTACGGGGCCGACGGCGTCGAGCGGCAGCCGGAGGGGGTGGTCCGCGCCCCGGAGGAGACGGTCGCCGAGGCGCAGGCGCTGCTCGACGCCGGGCGGCCCTTCCACGCGCACGAGGTCTTCGAGGACGCCTGGAAGTCCGGGCCGGACGGGGAGCGCGAGCTGTGGCGGGGCCTCGCCCAGCTCGCCGTGGGCCTGACGCACGCGGCGCGCGGCAACGCGAAGGGCGGGGCGCGGCTGCTGCTGCGCGGCGCGGGTGCCGTCACGGCGTGGGCCGAGGAAGCCGGGCGCGAGCGGCCGTACGGCATCGGCGTACCGGAACTGGCGGGGTGGGCGCGGGCCTTGGCCGAGCGGGTGGAGCAGGGCACGGCGCCCCTGGGCGTCGCGGGCGCGGCGGAGGTGGCGCCGACACTGGCCCCCCGCCCCGCGGCGGAGGCTCCCCGGCCGGCGGAGTAGGCACCCCGGCCCCAGGCTCCCTTCATCCCCGGCGGAGGAGGCGCCCCGACACCAGCCTCCCTTCACCCCCGGCGGAGGAGGCGGCCCGGCCCTCGGCGGACGAAGCATCCCGGCCCTCGGTGGACGAGGCTCCCCGGTCGGCGGCGGACGAGGCCCGCCCTCCGGCGGAACAGGCGCCCCGGCTCCAGGCTCCCTCTCCCCGGCGGATGAGCCCCCCGGCCTCGGAGTCCCCTTCCCCCGGCGCATGAGCCCGCCCCCAGGCCCCCTCCCCTCGGCGGAGTAGCCCCCCGCCCCCAGATCCGGCGGCGCCAGCACCCCGCCCCCCGGCGGGCCAGGCGCCCCGCCCCCGAGGCCCCCTCTGACCTCCTCCAGGACCGCCCGCATGGAGTCGTACAGCGCCGGACCGCCCCACACCCGCGCCCGCCGGGGCCCGCGCCCGCGAGGGCTGGATCGTGGGCACGTGTCCGCCGCGGCGGCGTCCGCGGGGCCCGACCGGGGAGTGAGGGGCCCGAGGGGGGCGTGTCACCGGACCGGACGGTCCCGCATGCACCGGCCCCGGTCCGGTGTGAGGGTGTGCGTGTGACCCTCACCGACAGCGCGGACGCCGCGCGGGCGCCGGAGCAGGGCCCTCCCGTCCTGGACCGGCGCCGCCGCAACGTCGTCTTCGTCACGATCATGCTGGGCGTGCTCCTCGCCGCGCTCGACCAGACGATCGTGGGCACGGCGCTGCCGACGATCGTGTCGGACCTGGGCGGCGCCGCGCACATGTCCTGGGTCGTGACGTCGTACCTGCTCGCGGAGACGATCGCGACGGTCCTCGTCGGCAAGTTCGGCGACCTGTTCGGGCGCAAGGTCGTCTTCCAGGTGTCGGCGGTCGTCTTCATCACCGGCTCGTTCCTGTGCGGCCTGGCGACGAACATGCCGCTGCTCATCGCCTGGCGGGCGGTGCAGGGCCTCGGCGCGGGCGGGCTGATGGTGACCTCGATGGCGCTGATCGCCGATGTGATCCCGCTGCGGGAGCGCGGCAAGTACCAGGGCGCGATCGGCGCGGTCTTCGGCGTGTCCACGGTCGTCGGACCCCTGCTCGGCGGGCTGTTCACCGACCACCTGAGCTGGCGCTGGGCGTTCTACGTCAACGTGCCCATCGCGTTCCTGGTCGTCGTGGCGGCCGCCCGCACCATCCCGTCCGTGAAGGCGGTGGCGCGGCCCGTCATCGACTACCTGGGCATCGCGCTCGTCGCCGCCGGGTCCGGCGCGCTGATCCTGGCGACGAGCTGGGGCGGCAACGAGTACGCCTGGGGCTCGGGCGTGATCATCGGGCTGTTCGTGGGCGGCCTCGCCGCGCTGGCGGGTTCTGCCGGGTGGAGACCCGCGCGGCGGAGCCGATGCTGCCGATGCGGCTGTTCGCGAACCCGGTCTTCACGGTCTGCTCGGTGCTCAGCTTCATCGTGGGCTTCGCGATGCTCGGTGCGCTGACGTTCCTGCCGACGTACCTGCAGTACGTCGACGGGGACTCGGCCACGGTCTCGGGCGTGCGGACGCTGCCGATGGTGGCGGGGCTGCTCCTCGCGTCCGTGTTCAGCGGCAACGTGGTCAGCAGGACGGGCACGTACCGGATCTTCCCGATCGTGGGCGGGCTCGTGATGGCGCTCGGCCTGTTCCTGATGTCGCTGATGGGCAGCGCGACCAGCGCCTGGCTGGAGTCGCTGTACATGTTCGTGCTCGGCGCCGGCATCGGCCTGAGCATGCAGGTGCTGACCATCGCCGTGCAGAACACCGTCGCGTACGCGGACCTGGGCACCGCCACGTCCGGCGTCACGTTCTTCCGTACGCTCGGCAGCGCCTTCGGTACGGCCGTCTTCGGCACGATCTACGCCAACACGCTCGCGCCGAACCTGCGCGCGGGCGTGGCGGAGGCGAGCGGGACGGGCGCCGCGCCGCCGGACGCGGTCGCGCGCGGCGCGCAGAGCCCGGAGGGGCTGCACGGCCTGCCGGACGCGGCGGCCGGGCCGCTGGTCGAAGCGTACGCGGACACCTTGCAGACCGTGTTCCTGTGGACCGTGCCGGTGGCGCTGCTCGGGTTCGTGGTGGCGCTGTTCCTCAAGCAGGTCGAGCTGCGCGACAGCGCCCGGATGAGCTCCTCCGACATGGGTGAGGGCTTCGCCTCGCCGTCGTCGACGGGTGACTCGGCCCGGCTCCTGGAGCTGGCCGTCGGCAACGTCCTGCGCCGCAAGGGCGGCACGGGCACCGCGCGCGCCGTCGTCGAGCGCTCCGACACCCGCCTGGACCTGGCGGGCGCCTGGGCCGTGATGCAGGTGGCCCTGTTCACGCGCCTGGTCGGCCACGCGAACCTCACCCTCATCGCGGCCCGCCGGCAGGTGCCGCCCGAGGTCCTGGTGCCGGTCTTCGAGCGCATGGTGGAGGAGGGCTACCTGACCCGTAGCGGCACCCTGTTCCAGCACACTCCGGCGGGTGAGCGGGAGGCCGCGGTGATCGGCGGGGAGTGGGCCCGCTGGCTCGCCGAGGAACTGGAGAAGGACGCCGCGCACCCCGGTGAGCCGGGGCAGGGCGGCGGGTCCGCCGAGGGCGTCGCGGTGCGGGACGACGCGCGGCTGCGGGCGGCCGTCGACGCGATCGCCAAGCGGCTGCTCGCCGAGGACCTGGCGCAGGGGCTCGCCGACGCGCGGTAGAGCGAGCGCGCTCGTCTTCCCCGGTTCGCCGGGGTCAAACTCCTTCGCCACGCGAGTGTGCCCGCATACGTGGCTCTCGGCCGGTCCGGTTGACCGCGCCGTGGCCGGGCCGCGCGCCGGGGCGTTGGTGGGGCATGGACAGAGACGGCACACCTCTCCCGGACGGCGACCTGCCGCCGGTCCACGCCCGCCTGGTCGGGGCGTACTGGCTCGACTCGCCCTACCTTCCGCCCACCACCTGCTGCTGCGCGCCGCCCCGCTCCGCCCGGCCGCTGTGCGTGACGGTGGTGGGGCTGTCCTGCCTCGTCGTCACCCTCGTCCTTGCGGTCACGCTGGCGTGATCCCGGGGGCGGGTCAGTCGCGCTCGACCAGGAGGGCGCTGCCCTGCCCCACGCCGACGCACATGGTCGCGAGGCCGCGGGTGGCGCCGGTGCGGCGCATGCGGTGCAGGAGCGTGGTGAGGATGCGGGCGCCGGAGCAGCCCAGCGGGTGGCCCAGGGCGATGGCGCCGCCGTCCGGGTTGACCAGCTCGGGGTCGATGCCGAGCGCGTCCACGCAGGCGAGGGCCTGGGCCGCGAAGGCCTCGTTGAACTCGGCCTCCTGCACGTCGTCGACCGACCAGCCGAGCCGGGCCAGCGCCTTGCGGGTGGCGGGCACGGGGCCGAGGCCCATCACGTCCGGGTGGACGCCCGCGCTGGCCCCGGCCGCGTACCGGCCGAGGGACTCCAGGCCGAGGTCCCCGAGCGCCTCCTCGCTGACGAGCAGCAGGCCCGCGGCGCCGTCGTTCATCGGTGACGCGTTGCCCGCGGTGACGGTGCCGCCCTCGCGGAAGACCGGGCGCAGCGAGCTGAGCTTCTCGTACGAGGTGTCCTCGCGGATGCACTCGTCGGCGTCGACGACGGTGCCGTCCGGCGTGGTGACGGGCAGCAGCTCGGCGTCGAAGTGGCCGTCCTTGCGGGCCGCGGCGGCGCGCCGGTGGCTGCGCAGGGCGAAGGCGTCCTGCCGCTCGCGGCCGACGCCGTGGCGGGCGGCCACCTCCTCCGCGGTCTCCCCCATGGAGAGCAGCCCGTGCAGGTCCTTCATCCGCGGGTTGGTCAGCCGCCAGCCGAGGCGGGTGTCGGCGGTCTCCATGCGGTGCGGCAGCGCCTCGTCGGGGCGGGGCAGCACGAACGGGGCGCGGCTCATGGACTCCGAGCCGCCCGCGACGACGACGTCGGCCTCGCCCGCGGCGATGGCGCGGGCGGCCGTGGTGACGGCCTCCAGGCCGGAGGCGCAGAGCCGGTTCACGGTGGCTCCGGGCACCGAGTCCGGCAGGCCCGCGAGGAGCACGGCCATGCGGGCCACGTTGCGGTTGTCCTCCCCCGCCTGGTTGGCGGCGCCCCAGTAGACGTCGTCGATCCGGGCCGGGTCGAGCCCCGGCGCCGCGTCGAGCAGACCGCGTACGACAGCCGCGGCGAGGTCGTCCGGCCGGACGGAGGACAGCGCGCCGCGCAGCCTTCCGATGGGGGTACGGCGAGCGACGGCGAAGTGAACGGTGCGCACGGCGACTCCGGGGCGTGAACGGGTGCGGGAACGTGGACGGGAGCAGTTAATTAGCGGTGCTAGTTTCGGAGTTTACGGGGGACGGGGGTCCGGGGGAAGCGGGGGCCGCGGGGCGGCGTCCTGGGG
>NZ_JASCXL010000096.1:0-36051 GCF_030010595.1 Streptomyces sp. CC224B
GGCCGCGGGGGGGGGGGCGGGGGCGGGGGGGGGGGGGGGGGGGGGGGGGGGGGGGGGGGGTGCCGGCGGGGGGGGGGGGGGGGGGGGGGGGCGGGCTCCCGGCGGGCCCGGGCGGGGGGGGGGGGCCCGGCGCCGCGGAGCGGCGAGGTTCCGGGCGCGGAGCGGCAAGAAAGGGCGGGCGGGCGGGAGAACGCCGCGGAGCGGCGCAAAACAGCCGCGGGGCGGCAAGGCTCCACAGCCGCGAAGCGGCAGAGCTCCACGGCCGCGGAGCGGCGAGACCCGGACCGCGGAGCGGCAAGGCACGCCGCGGCGCGGCGGAAGCCACACAGCACCCCCAGCCGGAGGCACCGCGCTGAACCCCAGCCAACCCGCCCCACCCCGCCCGCGGCAGGCCGCCTCGTTCCTGGCCCTGACACGGCCCCCCAACCAGGCCGCCCGCCAGGGACAATGGGCACATGAAGACGAACGGCGGAACCGAGCTCGGCCGCTATCTGCGGGCACGCCGCGCCCAGATCCGGCCCGAGGACGCCGGGCTCCCCGCCGGCACCGGCATCCGGCGGACGCCCGGCCTGCGCCGCGAGGAGCTGGCCACCCTCGCCGGGGTGAGCGTCGACTACTACACGCGCCTGGAGCGCGGCCGCGAGACCAACCCCTCACCGTCCGTGCTCGACTCCCTGGCCCGCGCCCTGCGCCTCGGCCCCGACGCCCACGAGCGCCTGCGCGAGCTGGCCGAACTGGCCTCGGGCCGGCTCACGGAACCGCACCCCACCACGGAGTTCACCGTGCGGGACTCGGTCCTGCGGGTCCTGGAGGCGCTGCGCCCGCTGCCCGCGTACGTCCTCAGCCCGTACAGCGACATGCTCGCCGCGAACGCCCCCGGCCGCCGCCTCATGCCGGGCCTGTGGGACTGGCCCGTGCAGGAGCGGAACGTCGCCCGCTACGTCTTCCTGCACCCCGTCGGCCGCACCCTGTACGTCCCGTGGGAGGAGACCGTCGCCCGCTCCCTGGCGCACCTGCGCGCGGTCGGCGGCCGCACCCCCGACTCCCCGCGCCTGACCGCGCTCGTGGGCGAACTGATGCTCAAGTCCCCGGACTTCGCCGGGCTCTGGGACCGGTACGAGGTGTGCGAGCGCAGCGGCGGCGTCAAGACCTTCGCCCACCCCAAGGTGGGCACGATGACGCTCACCTACGAGGTGATGCAGCTCGCCCGCACCGGCGGCCAGCGCCTGGTCACGTACCAGGCCGAGCCCGGCAGCACCGACGAGGAGGCGATGCTGCGCCTGGACCCGGCGGCCCGCCAGGCCGCCTGATCCGCACGGGTCCCGTCACTCCTTCCACTCGGCGGCGCACGAACTCCCGTCCTTGGGCATCTGCTTGTACAGCAGGAAGCCGTCCACCTTCGCCTTCACGCACTTGGAGCCGAAGTAGCCGGTGTGCCCGTCGCCCTTGTTGTCGAGCACGACGGCCGACGACCCGAGGCGCCGCGCGGTCTCCTCCGTCCAGCGGTACGGGGTCGCCGGGTCGCCCCGCGTGCCGACGAGCAGCAGCGGGGGCGTGTCGACGTCCCGTACGTCGTCGCGGATGTACGACGTACCGGCGGGCCAGCCGAAGCACATCAGGACGAGCGTGAGGTTGTGCTCGCCGAAGACGGGCGAGGCCTCCTCGAACTCGCCCTGAAGGCGCTCCACTTCGCGCTCCACCTTCTTCGCGTCGGGCCGGTCGGGGTCGTCGGCGCAGTTCACGGCCGCGAGGGCGGCGGTCTGGTTGTCCTCCGGCACGTCGGCGCGCGCGGCGGCACGTCCCTGCGGGCGGCCCTGGCCGCCGATGCCGCCCACGCGCATCAGCGCCCGCGGGTCGCCGTCGGCGAGCAGCGCGCCGAGCGCCTGCGACAGGGCGGGCCAGGCCTGGCGGCTGTACAGGGCGCTGCCGAGGACGCTCACCACGTCCTGGCCGGTGAACTCCTCGCCCTCCGCCGAGCGCAGCGGCATCGCGTCCAGGTCCTCTATGACCTGCGTCATGGTCTGCCGGGCACGGCGCGAGTCGTCCCCGAACACGCACCCCGCGTTCTTCGTGCACCACAGCAGGAAGTTGTCGAGCGCCGTCTGCTGTCCCTCGGCGGAGGCGAGAGCCTGTTCCTCGACGGGTTCGGTGAGCGTGTCCACGCCGTCGAGCACCATGCGCCCGACCTTCTTCGGGAACTGCGCGGCGTACACGGCGCCGAGCCGCGTCCCGTACGAGAACCCGAGGTAGTTGAGCTTCTTGTCGCCGAGGGCCACGCGCAGCACGTCCATGTCGCGCGACACGTTCACGGTGCCGATGTGCGGCAGCACCGGCCCGGACTCCTTCACGCACCGCTCGGCCGTCTTCCGCAGCCGCGCGAGGACGGCGGCGGCCTCTTCCCCGCTGTCGATGCCGTCCGGCTCCTCCGGCTCGCCGCCGCAGGTCACGGGGTCGCTGAGGCCGACGCCGCGGGGGTCGAAGCCCACCACGTCGTACCGCTTGCCGAGGTCGCCGAAGCCCTTCAGATCGGCGCCGAGCCCCGCCACGCCCGGTCCGCCAGGACCGCCGAAGTTCACCAGCAACGACCCGCGCTTCGCACCGCTCGCCTTCACCTTCAGCAAGGCCAGGTCGACGGTGCCGCGCCCGGGGCGGGCGTAGTCGAGCGGGACGGTGAGCGTGCCGCAGCGGACGTCCTTGTCCTTGGTGACCGTCTCCGGGAGGTTCTGCTTCTCGGACGAGCAGGCGGCCCACTTCACCTTCTGCGCGTAGAAGCGCCGCAGGTCCGGCTGCGGGGGCTTGCTCCCGGCCGGGGCGGTCGTGGCGGCGGGCAGCGCCGTGAGGGCCAGGGCGAGGGCGGTGGCGCCCGTGAACGCCGTCGTGCGCACAGCGGCCTCCCAGAGGTGCGGTCTCCCCCTCGGGTCCCCCGGCGTAGCTCCGGGCTCCTCCCCCGCCCGGCCCTCCCCGTCCGGTCTCCCTCCGGCCAGGCTAGGCGCCCCCGCCCCACCTCGCCCGTTCAGCCGGGCAGCCGGTCACACACCGTAATAATTCCGAGCGTCCGCGGGACTCAGGAGGACGGCGGCACCCACCGCCGCCCCTCCATCAGGTCACCGAGCCCGGCCCAGGCGAAGTTCATGAGCGTGGCCGCGGCCTCCCGGGCGGAGACGTCCGGGTCGGCGTTGGCCCACCCGGCCAGGGACTCGGCGGCGCCGACGAGGGCGTGGGCGAGGCCCGCGACCTCGCGGTCGGGCAGCGACGGGTCCTGGTGTGCCTCGCGCGCGGCCGCGGCGAGGAGCGCGGTCACGAAGGCGACGAGCTCGGCGCGCAGCGCGTTCACCTCGGCGGCGAACGGCTCGCCGACCGTACGCGCCTGGCTGTGCAGCACCGCCCAGCCGTCGGGGTGGCGCCCGGTGTGCTCGAAGAACGCCCTCAGCCCGTCCCAGAGCTGCCGGTCGGCCGGACCGGGCGCGACGGCACCGCGCACGGCCCGCGTCAGCGCGGCGGCCTCCCGGCGTATACAGGCGGTGAACAACTCTTCCTTGCTGTTCAGATACAGGTACACCAGCGGCTTGGACACCCCCGCAAGCTCCGCGATCTCATCCATGGACGCGGCCCGGTACCCCCGCTGCCCGAAGGTCCGCACCGCCGCGTCGAGCATCTGCCGCTCCCGCTCGGCCCGAGGCATCCGCTTCCGCCGCACCCCCGACTCCCCCCGAGCCCTCACATCTCCCACCCCACCGCCCGCCCTCCCACCAACCGACCACAGCTCAGCCTACGGCGCCGCCCCACGCAGCCGACCCACGACCACCGACGCCCCGAACTCCCCACCCCCGCCCGCCCCTCCACCGAACCGCCCCCATCGCACACACGGCACGAGCAACACCACCAACGAGCCCGGAAGCCACTTCCCACCACCCACCCGACAGCACACCCCCACACCACACCCCCAACTCCAGGCAAGCCTCCACCGCGATCGAGTAACGTCAACGAAGCCCACCACCACAGCTCTTCAGTAGCTTCAGGGCTGAGTCACCACGATTCATCACGCGCAGGATGGCGGAGGCCACTCACCACATGCCCGTAATGTCGACTTCCCAAGAAGTAAGCAAAAACGCCCCACCCACCTAACAAACCCCCAGCTCACGCCCTGTGGTCCCCGCGCGTGCGGGGGTGGTCCCCTCCACGTAGAGGCCGAGCGGGCCGAGCGGGCGTGGTCCCCGCGCGTGCGGGAGTGGTCCCCGTGCGCCTGACACGCTGCCCGTCCACGGTGACGTGGTCCCCGCGCGTGCGGGGGTGGTCCCGAGTGGCGCACACGAGATATTGACGTGCCGCCGTGGTCCCCGCGCGTGCGGGGGTGGTCCCCGGTGCCCCGAGATCAGCCCCAATCTGCTCGCGTGGTCCCCGCGCGCGCGGGGGTAGTCCCGCGGCCCTCGGCCTGTACAACCGCATGCTCTTGTGGTCCCCGCGCGGGGGTGGTCCCCGGGGCGAACGCCTCCCACTTCTGGGAGAACAATGGTCCCGCGTGTGCGGGGGTGGTCCCCAGACGGCCCCGGCCGCCAGGATCACCACCAGGTTGGTCCCCGCTCGCACGGGGGTGATCCCAGCCGGCCCTCGTCGTACTTGGTCTTCAGTGCGTGGCCCCCGCGCGCGGGGGTGACCTCGCCTCGATGTGCTCCGCACCCGCGCCACGTGGTGGTCCCCGCGCGTGCGAGGAGGGACGAGGCCGAGGCTCCGCATGTCCCCCAACCGGGCCGCCCTTCGCTTTCCACGGCAGACGGGTGGCCCGGTCTCGGTATGAGGTTGTGAAGCGCGGCCCCTCCTCGGGAGGGAACTCCGGAGTCATCCAAGGGGCCGCGCCCCTTGCGGCCGAGAGGTCAGCTCAGGCCGCATCCCCGGCTCGTCGCCCACACTCCCGATCGCATGGGAGCGCCCAGGTGAGCGACGAGCCGGAGCTCATCACGCGTGCTGGTCGGTGCTGAAGCGGCACCACACGGTCTTGCCGCCCGGCTCCTCCGGCGACCACCAGACCGAGTCGGCGAGCCGCTGCACGATCATCAGCCCGCGCCCCCGCTCCGGCAGCAGCGCCTCCGGGAAGTCGCCCGCGAGCTCAGGCGACAGGCGATCACCCACCGGAAGATCCGGCGGAGCGGAGTCCTCATCCGTCACGCCGATGCACAACAGCCCCGGCCAGGTCATCACCGAGACGTCGATACGCCGCTTGGCACCGGGCCGCGCCAGACAGTTGTCCGGCACGGCGTGTTGCACGACGTTGCTGACGAGCTCGGAAACGGCGAGCCGGGCGTCGTCACCGATGCGCTCAAGCCCCCAGTCCTGGAGGGACCCTCGGACCATTTCCCGTTCGGCGCGGACCGCGTCCCGCGAATCTGCGGAGAGCGTCAGCGCCCGGTGATGGCCAGCCGACGAATCGGCAGCATCAGCCCGCGGGGCTGCGATGCCTGAAGTGGTCGTTCTGTGTTTGCTCGGACGAACTCCCATCACGTCCCCTCCTGACTGCCGACGGGCGGCGTACCGGGTCGTTCCGTGCCGAACAGTGAACGACACGAGCCATCACGTCGGGAGCGTTCATCAGGGGGTTCACGTGAACACCGGCAGAGAAAGAGGGGGTTCACCAATGGACCCCCCGAGATCTGCGAGCTGTGACACCATGAACACTCGCTGTCATTCTCGGGTTGGCAGGGGAGCATGGACCGAGAGCCGAACGCGCACCTCATCTCCCTGATGGAAGAGGCCGGAGTCTCGAACAAGGGCCTCGCGAAGCGCATGTGCGACCGGGCGAAGCAACGCGGTACACCTCTCGGAACCACTCACGTGTCCGTCCAGCGCTGGCGGGACGGCGCGGGCATCAGACCTCAGACGGCGGCGATCCTGGCGGACGTACTCAGCGCCAAGCTGAGTCGCCGCGTCACACCGGGCGATCTCGGATTCTTCGGCGAGCCGACCCCGCCCGCCTCCCAGCCGACCGGGTACCCGGCCACCGTGCCCGACGTCCTGGCCGCACTCGACAACCTCGCCCAAGAACGTGCAGAAACCGCCGCCCCCAACCGCCTGGTCGCCGCGGACGCCGACATCAACTCGGCAGTCCTGTCCTGGATGATCGCCCGCCCTGACGGCATCCAAGCCGACAGGCCCGTGCACCAGCGCATCGGCATGCGCGACGTACGCGCCATCCGAGACGCGGCAAGCACGTTCATGCAGCTCGACTTCAAGTACGGCGGAGGCCACGGCCACCGGGCACTGCGGCACTACTTCCGCCACGAGGTCCTGCCGCTGCTCAGCGCCGGTTACAGCGACAGAGTCGGTACGGCCTTGTACAGCGCGGCTTCCGAGGTCGCCCAGTTGCTCGCGTGGACCGCGTACGACGCTGGCAACCACCAACTCGCGCACCGCTACCTCACGTCGACACTGCGGCTGTCCCAGGTCAGCGGCGACCGCATGTTCGGCGCCCGCATCCTGACCAACCTCAGCCACCAGGCCAACTACCTCGGCAACCACGCCCAAGCGATCCAACTCGCCCGCGCGTCAGTCGAGGGCGGCAAGGGCCAGTCGACCCCACGCGCCCTGGCGATCTTCTCCGCCCACGAAGCCCGCGCCCTCGCCAACGCCGGTGACGCACGCGGCGCAGGCCGTGCCATGAACGAAGCCGAGCGCTACTTCGAACGCGCCGGCACAGCCGAAGACCCCGACTGGCTCCACTACGTCGACGCCGCGGAGATCCAGGGCGAGATCGGCCACTGCCTACGCGACCTCAAGCAGTGCTGCGCGGCCTTGGAGCATGCCCAGCGCGCCGTCGACAGCACAGACCCGCAGTACGCCAGGAGCCTGGGGTTTTGCCGCATGGTCCTGGCTCAAAGCCACTTGCTGAACGGCGAGTTGGAAGCAGCGATCACAACGGCGAGCCTGACCGTCGACGCAGGCGACACCCTGCGGTCCGCCCGCTTCCAGCGGTACGTCACAGACTTCCAAGCAGAAGTGAGCAGGCACTCAGCGGAACCAGCCGTGGCAGCGTTCGACGAGAAGGTCCGCGCCGCTCTCGCCCGTTTGGACGATGACTGAACCGCCTCAGGAGGCATCAAGCGCCATCCTCAGCAGGGTCGAACAGCGGCTTACCCACAAGTGGCACACCACGATCGAGTAACGTCGGCGAAGCCCATCTAGGTGTACCGCTCACACCCTTCGGTAGCTACAGGACTAAGCCGCCACGCTCCATTACGCACGAATTGCGAAGGCTACTCACTAAATGACCGTAATGCCGACTTCTCAAGAAGTAAGCAAAAACGCCCCGACCTCTTAACAAACCCCCAGGTCGCGCCCTGTGGTCCCCGCGCGTGCGGGGGTGGTCCCACGTTTCCGCCGTTGGGGATCTCGATTACCCAGTGGTCCCCGCGCGTGCGGGGGTGGTCCCCTGATGGCCCGCATCCGTTCGATCAAGCCGGAGTGGTCCCCGCGCGTGCGGGGGTGGTCCTGCCCGGGATGAGGCTGCCGCCGGTGGAGACCTGTGGTCCCCGCGCGTGCGGGGGTGGTCCCTACATCAGGTGCGTGCGGTGCCAGGGGCCAGAGTGGTCCCCGCGCGTGCGGGGGTGGTCCCGGCGCTTCTTCCTCCCGGTACCGGGTGCGGTAGTGGTCCCCGCGCGTGCGGGGGTCGCCCCACCACAAGGCCGGGTACGTCCGCAGCCCCTCCACAGCCAGGGGCGCCCGCCCCCCCCTCAGCACCTACCAAGGCCGCCAATCCCGAGGTCCGTCGTCGTCCCTCAGCGCCGCGATCCGGCGCCGGTACTCGTCGGCCACCCTCTCGCTCACCCGGACGTTCTGCATGAGCCACGTCGTCATGTTGAACTCCTGCAGCCCACGCAGCGTCCCGTAGCCCTCCCAGTCGTACAGGTCCCGCCCGTACGCGCCCACGAAGTCGGCGTACTGCTGGTCGGTCTGCCAGCCGAGGCTGTGGTGTTCCACCGCCGTGACCATGAGGTCCCACTCCGGGTGGTCGTAGCAGAAGGCTTCGAAGTCGATCAGGATCACTCGGCCCAGCACGTCCACCATGAGGTTCTGGACGTGTGCGTCCCCGTGGACAGGTCCTTTCGGTGTCGCGAAGCTCAGCTCGGCACACCTGTCCCGGAGTTCGCGTGCGCGCTTCCGCAGGAAGGCCTTGTCGTCGTCCGGGATGACGGCCTTGTCGAGTCGTACGTCCCACTTGTCGAACGGCTCGTACGACGGCAGGACCAGGTCCTCCGGCACGGTCATGGAGTGCAGGTCCCGCAGGACGCCACCCAGCTCCCCGTACGTGGCCTTGCGGTCGGCCTCCACGATCAGGTGCCAGAACGTCACGGGGTGGCCGTCGACCACGAGCGGCTGCTCCAGGTCCTCGACGGCCCGCGTGGCGGGGAAGCCCTCGCCCGTCAGCCAGCGCGAGACCGCGACCTCGTTGCGTGCCTTGGTCAGCCACTCCGGCCCGCGCGCGGCACGGACGATCACCGGCGTCGAGGCCAGCCGGAAGAGCGCGTTCTCCCCGATGCGGATCAACTCCGCTCCTCTGCCGTCCAGGCCCGCCGTCCGGCACGCGGCAGTCACGACCCGCGCCGCCTCCGCCTCCGTGAAGCCCTTCCCCGCACCCCGAGCAGCGTCAGCCGCCATGCCCGAACCAGCTCCCCTAGTCGCGCGCGATCAACCGGCGCCACGTTCACGGATGACCAACCCGACGCTCGCCGGACACGTCATCGACCGTACAGACCGGAGTGGTGCGCCACGAGAGGGAGCCAGAAGCCAGGACGACACGCACGAGCCCCACGCCAAAGCGTAGGCGTGGGGCTCGTAAGGCGGGGCGGGTGGTGTCAGGCCGCGGCCGGGAGGGCGTCCGGGTCGTCCAGGGGGGACGCGGAGGCCGACTCGTAGGCGGTGCGGTCGAGGATGTCCTCGCGGGCGGCGACGATCACCGGGACCAGGGCCTGGCCGGCGACGTTCGTGGCCGTGCGCATCATGTCCACGACGGGGTCGATGGCCAGGAGCAGGCCGACGCCCTCCATGGGCAGGCCGAGGGTGGACAGGGTCAGGGTCAGCATGACCGTGGCGCCGGTGAGGCCCGCCGTCGCGGCGGAGCCGACGACCGAGACGAAGGCGATGAGCAGGTACTCCTTGATGCCCATCTGCACGTCGAAGATCTGCGCGACGAAGATCGCGGCGATGGCCGGGTAGATCGCGGCGCAGCCGTCCATCTTGGTGGTGGCACCGAACGGCACCGCGAAGGACGTGTACTCCTTCGGCACGCCGAGCCGCTCGGTGACCTTCTGCGTGAGCGGCATCGTGCCGACCGAGGAGCGCGAGACGAAGGCGAGCTGGATGGCGGGCCAGGCGCCCTTGAAGAACTGGACCGGGTTGACCTTGGCGACCGTGGCGAGCAGCAGCGGGTAGACGCCGAAGAGCACCAGGGCGCAGCCGACGTAGATGTCCGCGGTGAACGTCGCGTACTTGCTGATCAGGTTCCAGCCGTAGTCGGCGATGGCGAAGCCGATGAGGCCGACGGTGCCGATCGGGGAGAGCTTGATGACCCACCACAGGGCCTTCTGCAGCAGCGCGAGGACGGCCTCGCTGAGGTCCAGGACCGGCTTGGCCTTCTCGTCGCCGATCTTGAGGACGGCCACGCCGGCGACGGCGGCCATGAAGACGATCTGGAGGACGTTCAGCTCGGTGAAGGGCGTGATGACGTCCGTCGGGATGATGCCGGTCAGGAAGTCGATCCAGGAGCCCTGGTGCTCGGGCTTGGCGCCGTCCTTCGGGGTCAGGCCGGTGCCCGCGCCGGGGTTGGTGACCAGGCCGATGACCAGGCCGATGGCGACCGCGATCAGCGACGTGATCATGAACCACAGCAGCGTGCGGGTGGCCAGCCGCGCGGCGTTGTTGACCTTCCGCAGGTTTGTGATCGAGATCAGGATGGCGAAGAACACCAGCGGCGCCACGGCCAGCTTCAGCAGGCCGACGAAGGTGTCGCCCACCTTGGACAGGGTGGTGACGAGCCAGCCGATGTCCTGGCTGCGGGCGAGCCAGCCGAGCAGGACGCCGAGCACCAGACCGCCGAGGATCTGGGCCCAGAACGGCAGCTTCAGGAACCTGGGTATCCGGAAGCCGGGCTTCTGGTCGGTGGGGGACGCGGGATTCGCGGACACGGACACACTCCGGGTAATGACGGGGGGACGTGGTGGAGCGGCGACCGCGAAGGGTCGGCGGACACCGCTGCTGTGGGTCTGTACGGCGGTTCAGACTCGGCGACAGGCCGCGGACACGCAGCGGCAGAGATCGACATGCAGGCGCGCCACGAGCCGGACGCCCATGGCGTTGCGGTGCGCGGCTGCTGTCTTCATGTCGAACACGTTAACACTTGAACTTTGAGTACATCAAAGGTCTTGTTTGAGGTAGAGGGACCTCAGGAGTGTCCCGGAAACGGCAGAACCCCGGTACTGGAGCGGCATGCTCCGGTACCGGGGTTCCGTACGTTTTCGGCCGGTGTGACGAACCTTACGACCGTGCGCTTGGTGCTACGACTGGGCGCGCGCCGCGTCGTCGGCGCCGTCCTCCTGGGCCCGGTTGCGCTCCAGGCTGGCCTTGACGTCGTCGACCTTCGCGACGACCTTCGCCGAGGCCCGGTCGCGCTCCTTGCGCAGCACGACGAAGCTGATGGGCGCGGAGACGACCAGGGCGAGCAGGGCCACCCACAGGAGGTTGGAACCGCCGAGGCCGCGCGGCACGACGCCGGAGTAGACCAGGCCCCAGACGACCACGAAGCAACCCGCGAAGACCCCGAGGCGCATCAGCGTGTAGCGGAGCATGTCAATCCACTCTTCCGTTCCGACAGAGGCCCGAGCATCCCGAATCAGCCCGAGCTGGACGAGCCCCTCCAGTGAAGCATGCACAGGGGCCCGTACAGGAAGCGGGTCAGACCCGCATGGGCTGGGGCGACTCGCGCAGCTCCCGGTCGGGGCCGGGGTACTCGCGGATGACCTCGTAGCGGGTGTTGCGCTCCACCGGGCGGAACCCGGCCTCGCGGATGAGGTCGAGGAGGTCGTCGCGGGTCAGCTTGTTCGGCGTGCCGAAGTTGTCCGCGTCGTGCGTGATCTTGTACTCGACGACCGAGCCGTCCATGTCGTCCGCGCCGTGCTGGAGCGCGAGCTGCGCGGTCGCGACGCCGTGCATGACCCAGAAGACCTTGACGTGCGGCACGTTGTCGAAGAGCAGCCGGGAGACCGCGAAGGTCTTCAGTGCCTCGATACCGGAGGCCATCTTGGTGCGGGCCTGGAGGCGGTTGCGGACCTTGCCGTCCTGCATGTCCACGAAGTCGTGCTGGTAGCGCAGCGGGATGAAGACCTGGAAGCCGCCGGTCTCGTCCTGCAGCTCGCGCAGCCGCAGGACGTGGTCGACGCGGTGGCGCGGCTCCTCGATGTGGCCGTACAGCATCGTGCACGGGGTCTTGAGACCCTTCTCGTGCGCGAGGCGGTGGATGCGGGACCAGTCCTCCCAGTGGGTCCTGTGGTCCACGATGTGCTGCCGGACCTCCCAGTCGAAGATCTCGGCGCCGCCGCCGGTCAGCGACTCCAGGCCGGCGTCGATCAGCTCGTCGAGGATCTCCGACGCGGTGAGGCCGGAGATGGTCTCGAAGTGGTGGATCTCGGTGGCGGTGAAGGCCTTCAGGGAGACGTTCGGCAGCGCGGCCTTCAGCTCCCGCAGCGAGCGCGGGTAGTAGCGCCACGGCAGGTTCGGGTGCAGGCCGTTGACGATGTGCAGCTCGGTGAGGTTGTCGGCCTCCATCGCCTTGGCGAGCCGGACGGCCTCCTCGATGCGCATCGTGTACGCGTCCTTCTCGCCCGGCTTGCGCTGGAAGGAGCAGTAGGCGCAGGACGCGGTGCACACGTTCGTCATGTTGAGGTGCCGGTTGACGTTGAAGTGCACCACGTCGCCGTTCTTGCGGGTGCGCACCTCGTGGGCCAGGCCGCCGAGCCAGGCCAGGTCGTCGGACTCGTACAGGGCGATGCCGTCCTCGCGGGACAGCCGCTCACCGGAGCGGACCTTCTCCTCAAGGTCGCGCTTGAGCCCTGCGTCCATTGCCGTACCTCTGTTTCTCCGAACGACCTGCGACAGACCCGACCCACCGTACTCCCCCGCCTCCGGCGCGGGCGGCGCCCCCCGCGGCCGGGCGCCTACACCTCCTCGGGGAGCTCCCCGACCCGGTTCTCCCACTTGGTGGAGAGCACGATCGTGGTACGCGTGCGGGAGACGCCCTTGGTGCCGCTGAGGCGGCGGATGGTCTTCTCCAGGCCGTCGACGTCCGTCGCGCGGACCTTGAGCATGTACGAGTCGTCGCCCGCGATGAACCAGCAGTCCTCGATCTCGTGCAGGTCGCGCAGGCGCCGGGCCACGTCCTCGTGGTCGGCGGCGTCGGAGAGGGAGATGCCGATGAGCGCGGTCACGCCGAGGCCGAGCGAGGGGGAGTCGACCGTCGCGCGGTAGCCGGTGATGACGCCGGCCGCCTCCAGGCGGTTGATGCGGTCGGTGACGCTGGGCCCGGAGAGACCGACGAGGCGCCCGAGCTCGGCGTAGGAGGCACGGCCGTTCTCGCGCAGAGCCTGGATGAGCTGCCTGTCCACGGCATCCATAGGTCAGAGCCTTTCATTATTTAGCGTTTTCGCGAGTCTACGTGTAGAATCTAAGGCACAACAGGGTCTCCACCCTGTGAATCGTCCGGAAGTTCAGCCGATCAACGACGATCCTTCGAATCCTTCAGGAGTGTTCCCCGTGTACACGATCGAGATGGCCTACGCCCGTATGCGCGAGCTGCAGGACCTGGCCAACCGCTCGCGTGTCCATCAGCCCGCCGCCACCGCCGCGCGCAAGGCCAAGAAGCGCGCCGCCAAGAAGCGCTAAGCCTCACGGGAGCCGCCCCCGAGCTCCCCTTCCCACCGGCGGTAGAGCTGGTGCGGCACGGCTGCCGCGTCGAGCACCCGCCCGGCGACGAAGTCCACCAGGTCCTGGATGTGCGTCGCCCCCGCGTAGAACGCCGGAGAGGCGGGCAGCACGATCGCGCCCGCCTCGTCCAGGCTCACCAGGTGCCGCAGCGTCGTTCCGTTCAGCGGCGTCTCCCGGACGCAGACCACGAGCCGCCGCCCCTCCTTGAGCGTCACGCTCGCCGCGCGCTGCAACAGGTCCTTCGACAGACCCAGCGCCACCCCGGCCACGGACGCCGTGGACGCGGGCACGATCAGCATCCCCTTGGTCGCGTACGACCCCGAGGACGGCCCCGCCGCCAGGTCGCCGGCGGCCCAGTACCGCACGGCGTCCACGGACACCCGGAACGTGCCCGGCTTGCCGTCCGCGCCCCGCGACAGCCACTCCTCCAGGTCCGCGCGCCAGTGCGCGTCGCGGAAGGAGATCCCGGTCTCGTCGAGCAGCGTCAGGCGCGAGGCCCGCGAGACCACCAGGTCCACGCTCTCCCCCGCCGCGAGCAGCGCCCGCAGGACGGAGGCGGCGTACGGGGTGCCGGACGCCCCCGACACCCCCACGATCCAAGGCTTACGCTGCGTATCTCCTGCGTTCACGCCGTGCAGCCTACCTATCCCGTGGGGTCATGAGGTCCGGCTCCCTCACACCGTGAGCCCGCGCACCAGCAGGTCGAGCAGCGCGCAGACGAACAGCGCTATCCCGATGAAGCCGTTGACCTGGAAGAAGGCACGGTTGAGGCGGGACAGGTCGTGCGGCCGCACGATCGAGTGCTCGTACAGGAATGCACCGGCGACGATCAGCAGGCCGAGCCAGAAGAACGCGCCCGCGCCGGTGGCCAGGGCGTACCAGACGAACAGCGCCGTGGTGACCAGGTGGCAGCCGCGCGCGCCCCGGATGGCGGCCGGGATGCCGAACCGGGCCGGTACCGACATCACGCCGATCTCCCGGTCCGTCTCCACGTCCTGGCAGGCGTAGATCAGGTCGAAGCCGCCGATCCAGACGCCGACGGCGAGGCCCAGTATCACCGCCGTCCAGGACCACTCGCCGGTGATCGCGAGCCACGCGCCGACGGGGCCGATCGCCTGGGCGAGGCCGAGGATCGCCTGCGGGAAGTTCGTGAACCGCTTGCCGTACGGGTAGACCACCATCGGCACCACAGCGACCGGCGCGAGCGCCAGGCACAGCGGGTTGAGCAGGGCCGCCGAGCCGAGGAAGACCGCGACGGCGACGAGCGCCCCGGTCCACGCGGACCTCACCGAGACGGCGCCGGTGACCAGTTCGCGGTGCGCGGTGCGCGGGTTGCGGGCGTCGATCTCGCGGTCGATGATGCGGTTCGCGGCCATCGCGAAGGTGCGCAGGCCCACCATGCAGACGGTGACCAGGAGCAGCCGCCCCCAGTGGATGTTCCCGTCCCACTCGTACATCGCGGTCAGCGCGGCGATGTAGGCGAAGGGCAGCGCGAACACCGAGTGCTCGATCATGACGAGCCGCAGGAAGGCCCGCGTGCGTCCCGGCTGCGGCAGCGCGGCGGAGGCGGAGGTCACAGGCCGTACTCCTTCCAGCGGCGGTCCACGAGGGCCGCCGTGTCCGGGTCGGACTCGACCATGTCCGGCCAGCCGCCGTCGCGCGTGTACCCCTCCTCGGGCCACTTCCTCGTCGCGTCGATGCCCGCCTTGCCGCCCCAGAACTGCTGGTACGAGGCGTGGTCCAGGTGGTCGACCGGGCCCTCCACGACGGTCAGGTCGCGGGCGTAGTCGGTGTTGCCGAGCGCGCGCCAGGCGACCTCGTGCAGGTCGTGCACGTCGCAGTCGGCGTCCACGACCACGATCAGCTTGGTCAGCGACATCATGTGCGCGCCCCAGACGGCGTGCATGACCTTCTGCGCGTGCTTCGGGTACTTCTTGTCGATCGCGACGATCGCGCAGTTGTGGAAGCCGCCCGCCTCCGGCAGGTGGTAGTCCACGATGTCCGGCACGATGATCTTGAGGAGCGGCAGGAAGAACCGCTCCGTCGCGCGGCCCAGCGGGCCGTCCTCCGTGGGCGGCCGGCCCACGACGATGGACTGGAGCAGCGGCCGCCTGCGCATCGTCACGCAGTCGATGGTCAGCGCGGGGAACGGCTCCTGCGGCGTGTAGAAGCCGGTGTGGTCGCCGAAGGGGCCCTCGGGGAGCATCTCGCCGGGCTCCAGCCAGCCCTCGATGACGACCTCGGCCTGCGCGGGCACCTGGAGCGGCACCGTCTTGCAGTCGACCATCTCGATCCGCTTGCCCTGGAGGAAGCCCGCGAAGAGGTACTCGTCGATGTCGCCGGGCAGCGGCGCGGTGGAGGCGTACGTCACGGCGGGCGGGCAGCCGAAGGCGATGGCGACGGGCAGCCTCTCGCCTCGCCGCGCCGCCACCTGGTAGTGGTTGCGGCTGTCCTTGTGGATCTGCCAGTGCATGCCGATGGTGCGGCGGTCGTGGCGCTGGAGGCGGTAGAGGCCGAGGTTGCGGACGCCGGTCTCGGGGTCCTTGGTGTGCGTGAGGCCCAGGTTGAAGAAGGAGCCGCCGTCCTTGGGCCAGGTGAACAGCGCGGGCAGCCGGTCCAGGTCCACGTCGTCGCCCGTGAGCACGACCTCCTGCACGGGCGCGTCCTTGACCTTCCTCGGCGGTACGTGGGTCATCGCGCCGAGCTTCCCGAAGGCCTCGCGCACCCCGACGAACCCCTGCGGCAGCTCCGGCTTCAGCAGGCCGCCGATCTTGTCGCTGATCTCGCCGTACGACGTCAGGCCGAGGGCCTTGAGCAGCCGCCGGTCGGTGCCGAACACGTTCATCGCGAGGGGCATGTCGCTGCCCTTGACGTTCTCGAAGAGGAGCGCCGGGCCGCCGGACTTCTGTACGCGGTCGACGATCTCGCCGACCTCCAGGTACGGGTCGACCTCGGCCTTGATCCGCTTGAGATCGCCCTCGCGCTCCAGTGCCCTCAGCAGAGAGCGGAGATCGTCATAAGCCATGCGGTCAAGTATCGGTCACCGGCTACCCTGGCCCCGTCACCGGGGGCGCCCGGTGCCCGTACTCCGCTCCTGGGAGGATCGCCCTCACATGCTCAGGTATCTGCCGTTCCTGCTGGTCCTGGCCGTGTGGATCTACGCCTTCATCGATGTGCTCAACACCCCGGAGAACGAGGTGCGCCACCTGCCCAAGGTGGTGTGGGTCATCATCGTCCTGCTCTTCGGCGAGGTGCTGCTCGGGCCGGTCGCGTGGTTCGTCACCGGCAAGAAGCGCCGCCCCGCGGGTGGGGCGCGCTCTTCCCGGGGGTGGGTGGCTCCGGATGACAACCCCGAGTTCTTGAAGGGGCTGGGGAAGGACCCGGACGACAGACGGGACGAGTCCTGAGCGGATTCCTCCGGCGAGGTGCGCCTGGCGGGGTTTCCTTCCCACCCGCCCACCCGTACAGCCACACCTGACCGTCACGCCAGGGCACTTCAGCCCGTCCGGCGTTTGAGGACGAGCGCGGAGCGCGATCGGGCTGGGGTCCAGGGGGCGCAGCGCCCCTGGTTACGGGAAAGGGGCGGGACTGGGGCGTCCCACGCGGGCAGCATGGACCCATGACCATCCCCACCGTCGACCTCCGCGCCTGGCACGCAGACGGCCCAGAGGCCCGCTCCCGCATCGCCGCAACCGTCGACGAAGGCCTCCGCACCGCCGGCTTCCTCCTGGTCACCGGCCACGGCGTCCCCGCGGAGCTGCGCGCGGCGATCCGCGCGGAGGCCCGCGCCTTCTTCCGGCTGCCGCCCGCCGCGAAGGAGGCGTACGGCACCCGGGTCGGCGGCCGCGGCTGGCTCGGCCCGGGCGCCGAGGCCAACAGCTACGCGGAGGGCACGGCGTCCCCGCCGGACCTGAAGGAGTCGCTGTCCTTCGCCGCCGACGAGCCGACGGGCGACCCGGCCGTGGACGCCGAGTGGTTCGCGCCCAACGTCTGGCCCGCCGAGGCACCCGGCCTGCGCGCGCCCGTGGAGACGTACCTGGCGCGGATGCGGGCGCTCTCCGACCAGCTCCTCGAACTGCTCGCCGCCGCGCTCGGCGGGCCGGAGGACTTCTTCACCCGCCACACCGGCCACCCCACCTGGGGCTTCAACATCAACTGGTACCCGGGGCGGGACACGCTCGGCGAGCCCGAGCCCGGCCAGTTCCGCATCGGCGCGCACACCGACTTCGGCACGGTCACGGTCCTCGACCGGCAGGCGGGCCGCGGCGGGCTCCAGGTGTTCACGGACGAGGACGGCTGGCGGGACGCGCCCTGGGACCCGGAGGCGTTCACGGTCAACATCGGTGACCTGATGGCCCGGTGGAGCGGCGGCCGCTGGCGCGCGGGCCGCCACCGCGTCCTCCCGCCCCCGGCGGACGCGCCCGCCGAGGAGCTGATGTCGCTGGTGTACTTCTACGAGTGCGACCCGGGCACGGACGTGCGGGGCACGGATTCGCACACCTATCTCCGGGCGCAGCTCGACGCGATCGCGTCGGGCTGAGGCGGACGGCGAACCGCGGACGGCGGACCCCGGACGGCAGACGGCGCGCACGCCGCGCGGAGCGCCGCCGAGTTGACGCCGACGCGCCTCCCGAAGGCCTTGGCATGGCGGAAAGTCACGGCGGGAAGAGCCCCTCACCGCACTCCTCGCGCCCCGCGCGCCCCGTGGGGCTGTTGCTTAGTCGACTTACGCGGGAGTAGCGCCGTGCGACCCATTGACCGGAAATCCTTTATTCGTCGGCCGGGTCGGTCCGAGTGGCGGCACAAGTCGTCCGTTAAATGGTTTCCGGCGCGACAGAACGGTCACCGGAACGGGAAATGCATTTCACCGGCCTGGAACACATGAGCTACCGAACGGCCAAGCAAGGCATGCCTCACTTGTCCAATCTCCGGCACCTTGCGGGTGATCATTATTCGATATTGTCGGCCGGTGTGGAGGTGCTGCGAAGCCGAGGGCGCGGCACGCGGTCGCGAAACGGACCAAAGGAACAAATGGGAGTCGAGACGATCCGTCTCGATCGCCGCCCCGGCCGAGCCGTCCCCGCGCCGGAAAACCCCTCCCGCGAGGGGCGGCTGACCGCTTATTTCCGCCGCGGTGTGACCTTTTCGCAGCTCATGGTGTTTACTGGATGTCCGGTCTGAGCCTTGGTGGGTCCAGACCCTTTCCGGAGGCCCCGGGGGTGGTTCCCCGGGGCCTCTGCGTTTTTCGGAATGTTAACGTCCGCGCCCCCCGGTGCTCATACGGAATAAATTCCGCACCTTTGCCGCGTAAAGACTTTCAAATGCCGCGCCCCTTCAGATTCACGCATCCGGGTTACCGAAGACCCCTGTGATGCGCATCACATAGATCGGGATGATCACGTAACAAAACCCTCTCCGGAGGGGCTTCCTTTTCACGTCGGATCAACGGAACGGCCCTGGTCGCGGCGCGGCTGGCATTTCTGACTCGCATAGGCGTAGCCTTCTGAGCGTCTTCGCCTCGCACCGGCCTCACCACCCGGATGACACGCGATGGAGAGGGCGCTGGACCCACCACCCGGGATGCGTCCGCCGTACGAGCGGACGCACCCGGCCCGGCACCGCGGAGTCGAAAGGACCTCAGACCGATGCAGACCGCCATGACCGATGGCGAGGTCGCACCGCACACCTTCCCGCCCTGGAAAGCAGGTTCGTTCCCGCCCGCGTGGCCTCCCCCCGCCGCCGGGCGCGGCCCGGCCGGCCGCGCGGCGGCGCACCGGAAGCCCGGGACCGGGGGTGCGTGATGCCCCCCAGGGTCGACGCCTTCCGTACGACCGACGTGCTCAAGGGCCACCAGGCCATGCCGCGGGGCACCTTCCTGCACCACCTGCCCGCCGACTCCTGGCCGTTGCTGGTCGCCGCGTGGGGGTCGGACGCCCGTGTCTACGCGCGGGACGAGGAGCTGCCCATCGGGCCGGACGACCAGCACGTGTACCTCGTCCTCGGCGGCTGCGTCCGCCAGGAGCGCTTCCCCCTCGGCACGGGCGCGGACGCCCCGCGCATCACCCGGTTCCGCGGCGTCGGCCAGATACTGGGGGAAGCCAAGCTGATCTACCCCCGGGAGTCGGTCAAGGCCGCCTGCCTCACCACCACCTGGGTCATGCCCTGCCCCGTGACGCGCATGAACTGGCTGCTCAGCCGCCACCCGGAGATCCAACTGGCCCTCCTGCGCAGCCTTGAGGACCGCAACCGCAGCGACGAACTGATCTACGGCACCGCCACCCGCACACCCCTCCAGCGGGTCGGCGGCCTGCTGCTCCACCTCGCCGACCACGCCAGCACGCCCGCCCCGGCGAACCCCGGCCACACCACCATCCTGGGGCCCAGCCAGAAGGACCTCGCGGACGCCCTCATGATGGGCGTCTCCACCGTGGAGAACGCCATCCGCCGCCTGCGCGGCACCCATGGCGTCATCACGAGCAAGTACCGGCAGTTCGTGGTGACGGACCGTTTCCTCCTCCGCGACATCGCCATGTCGGCCTAGTCCACGCCGACAGCGCCCCCTCGCCCCCTCCTCCCCTTCATCCCCCCGTCTCCAGTGCCCCGGGCCCCGCGGGTCCCGCACGTGCCCCGAACGGATCAGACGACGATGCCCTTCCCCTCCACCACCCTGGCGCTCGGGACCAGTGCCGGCTCCCTGCTGGTGGCCGCCCTGGTCGGCGCGGCCATGACGGTCGTGACCGTCTACGGCATCCGGCACCACAAGGAGGTCTTCGCCTGGATGCGGACCACGCGGGCCAGGGACGACGAAGCCAAGGACCTCGAGGAGGCCGGCCAGTACCTCAAGGACCTGTTCGAGGAGTTGTGCGGCCTCGCGCAGAGGCCCTGCCGGGCGGCCGACGTCGCCGGGGTGGCCCGGCTGAGCAACGTGATCAAGGGCTCGATCGGCCAGGCCGAGGCGGTCTCGGCGGAGCTGCGCGCCGTCGTCGAGCACGCCGACGCCTACCTGGCCACCCTGCTCCCGGACCAGGAACCCGGCGCCCGGACGACGCCCGCCGAGCACCACGCCCTGCTGGTGCGCGCCATGAAGCAGGAGTGCGCCCGCATCGAGCTCGCGCACGCCCTCGGTGCCGCGCAGCAGAGGATCCGCGGCCTGCGCCGCGCCTGACCGGCCGCGTGGCCCGCGCGCCGGTCAGGCGTAGGACGCGCGCAGCTCGCGCCACCGGTCGAGGGTCCACGTCGACCAGTCCTTCGGGTGTCCGGCCAGCGCGGCCACCAGGTACTCGAAGTGGTCGTGCCAGCCGGCGAGGCAGTCGAGGCGGAAGCCGTCGTCGCCGGTCATCTCGTTGGTGAAGCGCAGCGTCGTCCCGGTGTCCCCGGCGTGCTCCAGGTGGAAGCGGCACCGCCCGTGCAGGTCGATCGTGTACTCCGCCACCACGTCCGGGTCCCAGGCGGTGACGCGCCCCGCGTGCACGGCCGCCACCGGGTCCGGCGTGTTGAGCCACCGCAGCGTCACCGCGCCGCCCAGGCGCGGCTCGAACACGTCGGCGGCGGCGAGCCACCCCGGCAGTCCCTCCGGGGTGGCCACCGCCGCCCAGACCGCGGCCACCGGGTGCGGCAGGCGCAGCACCCAGTGGAGCGTGTGCGTGTCCCCCTCGGTGCGGCTCGTGCCCCGCTCGATGATGTCGCTGGTATCGCTCATGGATGCCAGCCTCACGCACCCGGCCGCCCGGGTCACGCACCCGGAGCGGATCACCTAGGGGCGTTCGCCCGCCTTGTCGACGACCTTCCGCTCCAGGACGGCGGTGTGGGCGGTCACCGTGCCCTTCTTGAAGCCGGTCGGCAGGTCCTCCACCGCGACTTGGCGCTCGCCGAGGAACTGCTTGGTCTTCTTGTCGAAGATCAGCTCCCGCCGCTCACCGTCGTTCTCGCGGGCGATGGCCACGCCGCGCCGCCCCGCCGCGTCCACCGCGTCGTCGACGAGCTCGACACCGGGGATCTTCGACGCGGCGAGGTACAGGGCGGCGGCTTGTTTCGGCGGCATCAGGCCGCCGCAGAGGTCGCCGACGAGGACGAAGGCGTTCTGGTCCCTGCTTTCGCCCCCGCTCGCCACCCGGTACAGCCAGTCCCGCATGTTGACGGGGTCGCCCGGCATCTTCTGCAGGCTGCGGTAGTCCTGGCTGCCTTCCACGAGGGGCAGGTCCGGCGGCATGCGCTCGTGGTCGAAGCCGTCGACGCGGTCGTTCACCACCTCCGTGTGCTTGCCGTCCACCGACTGCCAGTACTCCCGCACGTGCAGGGGCTGCAGGCGGGCGGTCTCGTCGCTGCCCGTCTCCACGTACCTCTCCCTGGTCTTGATGTACACGAACTGGTCGTCCCGCAGGTTCTTCGGTGCGGGCTGCCGCCCCGCCGCCGCCGCGATGTCCTCGAGCATCGCGACGGTCTCCTTCGACGGCGGACCGGCCTGTGCCGTGTCCTCGCTGAACGGCTGCGCCACGACCAGGCCCGCGGCGACCGCCGCGGCCACGGCGCCCGCGACCAGCGAGGGCCGCAGCCAGCTCCTGCCCGCGCGCGGCGCGGTGTCGGTGTCCTCTTGCCGGATCTCGCTCAACAGATGCTCCTTCAGGCGCAGGTGGCGGCCCGGCGGGAGGTCTCGCTCCGGCACGGTGGCGAAGCCGTCGGAGTCCTCGTACGACGTCATCGGACGCCCTCCTCGATAGGCCTGACCGCGTTCGCGCGGTCACCTCTCAACTGTCCGCGCCCTTTGAGCGGTTCCATATGTTTCGCGAGTTTTGCCCGTGCCCGTGACAGCCGGGAGCGCACCGTCCCCACCGGGATGCCGAGCGCGTCCGCCGCCGCCTCGTAGCCGAGCCCCGACCACACGCACAGCGCGAGGACCTCGCGGTCGGCGCGGCGCAGCTTCGCCAGGGCGGTGCGGACGAGGGCGAGCTGCTCCTCGTCGTCGACGCGCCCGGCCACCTCGTCGGCGAAGTCGGCCACGGCCTCGTCGCGCGGCAGCCGGGCCACGGCCGCGGCGTGGCGGCGGGTGGCGCGCCGCTGGTTGCGGGTCACGTTCGTGGCGATGCCGAGCAGCCACGGCCGCAGCGACCCGCCGTCCTCGGTGACCCGGTCGCGCAGCCGCCACGCCTCAAGGAAGGTCAGCGACACGATGTCCTCGGCCGTCGACCAGTCCCCCGTCAGGCGGTAGGCGTGGTTGTAGACGGAGCGGGCGTAGGTGTCGAAGAGCTCCCCGAAGGCGTCCGGGTCCGAGCCCCTGATCCGTGCGCGCGTCCGCCGCCGTGCCGCGAGTTCCCCCTGATGCGTCTCCACGCCCCTTGTCTGTCCGTACGACGAAGGCCGGTTCCCGTGGCCCGTGCCACAGGAACCGGCCTTGCCGGCGCGGGGGTGCTCAGACCCCGGCGTACGAGTGCTTGCCGCTGACGAAGATGTTGACGCCGTAGTAGTTGAACAGCCAGCAGCCGAAGGCGACCAGGGCCAGGTAGGCGGCCTTGCGGCCCTTCCAGCCGGCCGTCGCGCGAGCGTGCAGGTAACCGGCGTACGCGACCCAGGTGATGAAGGACCAGACCTCCTTGGGGTCCCAGCCCCAGTACCGGCCCCAGGCGTCGCCCGCCCAGATCGCGCCCGCGATGATCGTGAACGTCCACAGCGGGAAGATCGCCGCGTTCATGCGGTACGTGAACTTGTCCAGCGAGGCGGAGGCGGGCAGCCGCTCCATCACGGAGGTCGCGAACCGGCCCGGCGTGCCGCCGCGCTGGAGCTTGGCCTCGTAGGAGTCCTTGAAGAGGTACGCCGCCGTGGAGACCGCGCCGACGTAGAAGGCGGCGCCGCAGAAGATCGCGGTGGAGACGTGGATCCACAGCCAGTACGAGTGCAGGGCCGGGACGAGCTGGTCGCTGTCGGTGTACAGGACGGTGACCGCGAGGCCGAGGTCGAGCAGGATCGTGGTGATCAGCGGCAGGCCGATCCAGCGCACGTTCTTCTTCAGGGCGAGCAGCGACAGGAAGACGCCGACGGCGACCGTGGAGAAGGTGATGTTGAACTCGTACATGTTGCCCCACGGCGCCCGCTCCACGGACAGCGCGCGGGTGACCACCCCGGCGGCCTCGACGAGGAAGCCGAGGGCGATGAGGGAGACGGCGATGCGGCCGTAGAGGTCGCCCTGCTCGTCACCGGCGGCGGCACCCGGGCCGTCCGGGACGTCACGGCTGCCCGCGGCGGCGCGGGTGACGACCGCGGGCGCGGCCTTCGGGCGCTCCAGGGTGGCCGTGCCGCCCTTCGACCGGACGGTGACGGCGGGCGCGGCGGCCTTGGCGCCGCCCTCCGCTCCTTCCCCGGCCGCCCCGGCCGTCGTCAGCGCGGCGGCCGTGCGGGCGACCTTGCTGCGGCTGCCGAAGAGCCACTCCGCCATGAGCGCGAAGAAGGCGAGGAGGTAGACGGCCATCGCGGAGTAGATCAGCACATTGCTGATGTGCGCGAGGTTCTCGTTGGTCGCGGCGGCGACGGTGGTCGCGTGCGTCACTTCTCAGCCCCTTCGGCAGGTACGACATCGGGGGTGGGGTCGGTTGTCTCGGATGCGGGGTCCTTGCCGGACGGGGGAGCCGGGGCGCCCTTGCCGGACGGGGCGGAACCCTTGGCGGCGGGGGCCGGGGCGTTGGCGGGGTCCGTGGCTTCGGCGGCTGCCGCGGGGTCCGTCGCGTCCGTGGCTGCCGCGGGGTCCGTGGCGGCGGTCCGCTCGGTCCCGCTCTCGGGCGCCGGGGCCGGGGCCTGCCCGGAGTCCGCCTCCGGCTCGGGCTCCGGCGTCGCGTCCGCCTCCGCGGGCGCGTCCGGCGAGGACGGCGCGCGGTCGTGGAGCTCCGCGGCGAGCGCCGCGAGTTCCTCCGCCACCTTGGCGGACTCGCTGCGGCCGAGGCCCGCCATCTCCACCACGGTGACGCCGTCGGCGCCCCGCGCCGCCCGCACCCACACGCGGCGGCGCTGGATGAACAGCGACCCGGCCAGGCCCGCGATGGCGGCGACGGCACCGCCGAGCGCCCAGCCGCTGCCCGGCTCCTGCGAGATCTGGAAGCTCGCCCACTGCTTGAGCTCCTTCTCGAAGGTGATCGACCCGGCGCCGTTCGGCAGCTTCATGGTCTCGCCGATCTTGAGCCGCTTCTTGAACAGCTCGCCGTTGGCGTCCTTGAACTTCTGCATCTTGCGCGTGTCGAGCTGGTACACGTTCTGCGGGACGCCGGAGTCCACGCCGAGGCTGCCGTGGTACGCGGAGAGCGCGAGCCGCGGATTGATGGGCGCGGGGAACTGGGAGAACATCTGCCCCATGCCGTCACCCGCGAAGGTCGGCACGAAGAAGGCGTTGAAGCCGAGCTGCTCCGGCTTGCCGTTCTTGTCGCGGTAGCCGTCGAGGACCTTGACCGCGCCGGTGGCCGTGCCCATGGAGTCGATGGGCAGCAGCGGCACGGACGCGCTGTAGACGACCTTGCCGCGCCCGTCGCGGACGGTGACCTTGGGCGCGTACCCGTGGCCGACGAGGTACACCTTGGTGCCGTTGATCTCCAGCGGCTTGTTGACCTCGACGACCTTCTTCTTCTCCGGCCCGTCCGCGCCCTCGCTGTAGGTGACGTGCGCCTTGAAGGTGCGGGCGGTGCCGCGCTGGGGCCCGGTCACCTCGTACGAGCCCTCGAACCGGTCCAGCCTGAAGCTGAAGGGCTCCAGGTCCGCGATGTCGAAGAGGTTGCCGGACTTGAAGTCGTCGTACTGCGTGAGCGTGTTGGAGAAGCCGTCGCCCTCCATGATCAGCTTGCCGCCCTCGGACTTGAAGAGCTGTCCGGCGGCGAAGGCGATCAGCATGACGATCAGGGCGACGTGGAAGATCAGGTTCCCGGCCTCGCGCAGATAGCCCTTCTCGGCGGAGACCGCCCCGCCCACCCGGTGGGAGCGGAAGCGGCGCCGCTTCAGCAGCGCGAGCGCGGCCTCGTCGACCTGCTCGGGCGTGGCGTCGGTGCGCCACGTCGTGTACGCGGGCAGCCGCGTGAGCCGCTTGGGCGCGGCGGGCGGTCGGCCGCGGAGCTGGCCGACGAACTGCCAGGTCCGCGGGACGATGCAGCCGATGAGGGAGACGAAGAGCAGGATGTAGATCGCGGAGAACCACACCGAGCTGTAGACGTGGAAGAGCCCGAGCTTCTCGTAGAGGGGCGCGAGCGTGGTGTGGGTGTCCTTGAAGTCCTGGACCTTGAGCTCGTCGGTGCCCTGCTGCGGGATGAGCGAGCCGGGGATCGCGCCGAGCGAGAGCAGCAGGAGCAGCAGGAGCGCGACCCGCATGGAGGTGAGCTGGCGCCAGAACCAGCGGAACCAGCCGAGGACGCCGAGCGCGGGCACGGCCGTCGCGGACTCCTCCTGGGGAGCCGTCGAGAGCTGGGCCCCGGCCTCGCCGAGGTCGGACCGCTCGTCGCCGCGCGGATTCGTCTTGGTGTCGCTCATGGATCAGATTCCCACCGAGTAGCGGTTGGTCCACACCTGCATGTCCTGCACGACGCTGTCCCAGACGCCGGTGACGAGGAGGAGCCCGGTCGCGATCATCATGCCGCCGCCGATCCTCATGACCCACACATGGTGCCGCTTCACCCAGCCGAACGCGCCGAGTGCCTTGCGGAAGGCGACGGCCGCGACGATGAACGGGATGCCGAGCCCCAGGCAGTAGGCGACGCCGAGGATCGCGCCGCGCTGCGGGTTGGCGCCCTCGAAGGACAGGGTGTTGACGGCGGTGAGGGTCGGCCCGACGCACGGCGTCCAGCCGACGGCGAAGAGGGCGCCCAGTATCGGGGCGCCCAGGAGCCCGGTGGCCGGCCGCTTGTGGAAGCGGAACTCGCGCTGGGTGAGCCAGGGCATCATGCCCATGAAGAAGAAGCCGAGCAGGATCATCACCACGCCGAGGATGTGCGTGATGGTGCTCTGGTGCTCCCGCAGGGTCTGGCCCATGGCCCCGAAGAACATCCCGGCCGGGACGAAGATCGCGGTGAACCCGAGCACGAAGAGGCCGGCACCGAGGGCCATCCGGCCCCGCTTGGCCTCCTCCAGGTCCTGGCCGGTGACCCCGGTGACGTACGAGAGGTAGCCCGGTACGAGCGGCAGCACGCAGGGCGAGAAGAACGAGACGAGGCCGCCGAGCACCGCGACGGGGATCGCGAGCAGCAGCGCGCCGCTGATGATGGTCTGGTTCTCCCCGGACGCGGCGAGCGTGACGGTGCCGTGGAGGACGGTGGCGGCGGACACGTGGATCACTTCTCCGCGACGAGCGGGTCGATCATCTTGCGCAGCTTCTCCTCGCTGAGTGCCTGCTGCGAGCGTGCCGCGATCTTCCCCTCCCGGTCGATGACGAGGGTGGAGGGGATGAAGTTCGGGTTGAGCGTGCCCCGCGGGAAGCGCAGCATCAGCTTGCCCATCGGGTCGTACAGGCTCGGGTACGGAATGCCCTTGTCCTTCTCGAAGGAGATCGCCGGGCCCTTCTCGGGGTCCTTGGCGTTGATGCCGAGGAACTCGACGCCCTGGGACTTGGTCTCCTTGGCCACCTTGGCGAAGCCCGGCGCCTCGGCCCGGCACGGCGGGCACCAGGAGCCCCACACGTTGACGACGACGACCTTGCCCTTGTAGTCGGCCAGGGCGACCTCGCCGCCGTCGAGGGTCTCGCCCTCCAGGGCGGGCGCGTCGTGCCGCTCGCCCTTCTTGACGGTGGCGATGCCGTCGGACCCGGCGACGAAGTTCGTCTTGCCGGAGCCGCCCGAGGTGCCGCCGGAGCCGCACGCGGTCAGGGTGAGCGCGGCGGCCGCCGCGACCGCCGCCAGCGCCGTCACGCGACTGCGACGGCTGCTGGTGCGGCGGTCAAGGCTGCGGTTCTGGCTGCGGGGGGCGCGGCAGGCGGCACTCATGTGAAAAGTTTCGCATGCCCGATTCGGGGATCTTCGACGCCCCCCGCGGTTGCGGAAAGTCCCCTTTCAGACAGGGTTTCCGCGCCCGTGGCCGGGGGCCGTCAGGCGGCGTCCCCGGTCTCCTTCTCGGCGTCCTTGCGGCTGCCGGAGGTGCCGGAGGCCCCGGAGAGGTACGCCTTCCAGCCACCGGCGGGCTGCTGGCCGACCTCCAGGCCGCGCAGCTTGGCGAGCGTCTCGGGCTTCTGCACGTCCAGCCAGTCCACGAACTGCCGGAACGAGACGAGGCGCACGTCCTTCTTCCCCGCGATGTGCTTCAGGGCCTCCTCGACGGCGTCCATGTAGATGCCGCCGTTCCACTCCTCGAAGTGGTTGCCGATGAAGAACGGGGCGCGGTTGGACTCGTAGGCGCGCCTGAAGCCGGCGATGTAGGCCTCGGTGGCCTGCTTGCGCCAGCCCGGGTAGTTGGCCGGCGGGGCCTTCGTGGAGTTCTTCGACTGGTTGGCGAGGATGTTGTAGTCCATCGACAGGACCTCGAAGGAGTGGCCGGGGAACGGCACGGCCTGCAGCGGCAGGTCCCAGACGCCCATCTTCTTCTCGGGCCACTTCTGGCGCCCGCCCGGCGAGGAGGCGTCGTAGCGCCAGCCGAGCTTCTTGGCGGTCGGCAGCAGGTTGTTCTGCCCGAGCAGGCAGGGCGTACGGCCGCCGACCAGCTCCTTGTCGTAGTCGAAGGGCAGCGGGGGCAGGTCGGACCAGCCCGTGTGGGTGCGCCACTTCTTCACGAAGGACATGGCCTGGTCGATCTCGCTGCGCCACTGGGCGGGGGTCCAGTTCGCCACGGAGCCGGTGCCCGCGCAGAAGTGCCCGTTGAAGTGCGTGCCGATCTCGTGGCCCTCCAGCCACGCCTGGCGGACGTACTTCAGCGTCTCCTTGATGTGGTCGTCGGTGAGGTAGCCGATGTCGGAGGCGCCGACGGCGTTGTTCGGCGGCCGGTAGAGCCGCTTCTTGGACTCCGGCAGCAGATAGAGCCCGGAGAGGAAGAACGTCATCCGCGCGTCGTGCTCCTCGGCGAGCTTCAGGAAGCGCGGGAACAGGCCGTTGCCGACCTCGCCCGCCCCGTCCCAGGAGAAGACGACGAACTGCGGCGGCGTCTCGCCGGGCTCCAGGGGCCGGGGCGCCTCCGGCTGCTTCGGCTGCTTCCCGGTGAACGCCGTGGAGCCGTCGCCGATCGGCTTCGCGGGCCGTTCCGGCGCCTCGCCGCCGCCCTTCCCCTTGTCCGCGGCGGGGCTCGCGTCACCGGAGCCGGAACCGCAGGCGGTGAGGGAGACGGCCGCCGCGGCGCCCAGGCCCAGGCCTATCGCGCCCCGGCGACTGAGCACGCCACGGCCCGTGACCGCCGCTCCGTCGCCTATGTCCGTCCGGCTGTCGTCGCGCATTCCATCCCCATTCGTCGCGCCCTCGTTAGTGCAAAGGACAACCACTTAGAGGGCACAGCGAAGGAGCGGGTTCCGGCCAACCCGGACCTTTTTGACACCTTTGACGAAGACCAGACATTCCACGCCATAGGGTGACCCCACCATCACCCGCCGCACACAGCGACCCCACAGAACCCTGCCCCGAGGCAGCAGTAGGGGCGCGGTGCCTCACCGCCCCGTAAGGGGCCCAGGACTTGACCGCCCCGTAAGGGGCGCGGGGAACTGCGCGCCCAGCCCCCACGCACGCGCACCGGACAACGCACCCGCAGGGGCAAGGACCAAGCCCCCCGCAGGGGAAGGCTCAGGGAGGCCAGGCCCCAGCAGGAACACCCCGCCCAGGCCGGGCCAGGCCACCCCCGCCCAGCCCAGCGCAGCGTCAGGCTCCGAAGGCCTTGGCCTGCCCCTTGACCGGCTTGGCCCCCGCCAGGAGGTGCTTCGGCACCAGATCCCGCGCCGGCTCCGAGTACCCCACCGAAACGATCCTGTCGCCCCGGAACGTGAACGTCGTCAGCGACGCCAGCGTGCACTGCCGCTTGCGCGGGTCGTGCCACAGCCGCCGCTTCTCCACGAAGCTGCGCACGATCCAGATCGGGAGCTGGTGGCTGACGCACACCGCCTCGTGCCCGCGCGCGGCCTGCCGCGCCGCGTCGAGGGCGCCCATCATCCGTACGACCTGCTCTATGTACGGCTCGCCCCAGGACGGCCGGAACGGGTTGACCAGGTGCTTCCAGTTGTCCGGGTTCTTCAGGGCGCCGTCGCCGACGCCGAAGGTCTTGCCCTCGAAGACGTTCTCCGCCTCGATGAGCCGCCGGTCCGTGGCGAGGTCCAGGCCGTGCGCCTTGGCGATCGGCGTCGCCGTCTCCTGCGCCCGGTCCAGCGGCGAGGCCACCACGTGCGTGATGTCCCGCGAGGACAGGTGCTCGGCGACCCGGTCGGCCATCCGCCGGCCGAGGTCCGAGAGGTGGTAGCCGGGCAGGCGCCCGTACAGGATGCCGTCGGGGTTGTGCACCTCGCCGTGGCGCATCAGGTGCACGACGGTCAGTTCCTCACCCGCGCTCCCGGCGCCCGCCTTCTCGCTGCCCGCGCTCCCGGCACCCGCCTTCTCGCTCGCCGCGCTCATGCCGTGGCCTCCGGGGAGTTCGTGGCCGCCGCGGCCGCGCGCGCGGCGGCCGGCAGCGCCTGGGCGATCTTCTCGATCGCGCGCTCGTCGTGGGCGGTGGAGAGGAACCAGGACTCGAAGGCCGACGGCGGCAGGTACACGCCCTGCGCCAGCATCGAGTGGAAGAACGCGGTGAAGCGGAAGGACTCCTGCCCGCGCGCGTCCTCGTAGTTCCGCACCTCGCGGTCGGTGAAGAACACCGAGAACATGTTCGAGGCGTGCTGCAGGCGGTGCGCGACGCCCTCCTTCGTCAGCGCCTCCGTCACCAGCGAGCGGACGCGCTCCGACACGGCGTCGAGCGTGGCGTACGCGGCGTCGTCCAGGAGTCGGAGCTGGGCGAGGCCGGCGGCGGTGGCGACCGGGTTCCCCGACAGCGTGCCCGCCTGGTAGACCGGGCCCGCGGGCGCCAGGTGCGCCATCACCTCGGCGCGGCCGCCGAACGCGGCGGCGGGGAAGCCGCCGCCCATGACCTTGCCGAAGGTCATCAGGTCGGGCACGACCCCGTCCACGCCGAACCAGCCGGCCCTGCTGGTGCGGAACCCGGTCATGACCTCGTCGGAGATGAACAGGGCGCCGTTGCGCTCACACGCGGTCTTCAGCCCCTGGTTGAAGCCGGGCCGGGGCGGCACCACGCCCATGTTCCCCGGCGAGGCCTCCGTGATCACGCAGGCGATCTCGCCCGGGTGGTTGTGGAAGGCCTCGTTCACGGCCTCCAGGTCGTTGTACGGCAGCACGATCGTGTCGCCCGCCTGCGCGCCCGTGACGCCCGGGGTGTCCGGGAGGCCCAGGGTGGCGACGCCGGAACCGGCCGCCGCGAGCAGCGCGTCGACGTGCCCGTGGTAGCAGCCGGCGAACTTGATCACCTTGGCGCGGCCGGTGAACCCGCGCGCGAGCCGGATGGCCGACATGGTCGCCTCGGTGCCGCTGGACACCAGGCGGACCTGCTCCACCGGCGCGATCCGGGCCACGATCTCCTCGGCGAGGGCGACCTCGCCCTCGCCCGGCGTACCGAAGGACGTACCGCGCGCGACGGCCTCCTGCACGGCGGCGGTCACCTCGGGGCGGGCGTGGCCGAGGATCATGGGGCCCCACGAACACACGAGGTCGACGTACTCGCGGCCGTCGGCGTCCGTGAGGTACGGACCGGTACCGGACACCATGAAGCGGGGCGTACCGCCCACCGCGCGGAAGGCGCGGACGGGCGAGTTCACACCGCCGGGCGTCACGGCCGCCGCACGGTCGAAAAGAGTCTGCGAAACTGGGGCGCTATACGGGAAGCTCACATGAACCATGGTGTCAGAGGGTCCGGTCGTCGTGCCGGGGCCTCCTGTCCACCGGCTTTCCGCTCGCGCCGTCACCTCCTGGGGCGGCTGGTGCGGAAATCCTGTGGACTGGTGTTTCACCCCACGTTTCGGCGGGTGACCGTGGGGGAGGTCACTGACACGATGATCGGGTTGCGCGGCAAGGCCCGCGCGCCCTGGAAAAGCAGTCGGGTGGAGATATGCAGCGCGGTGGTGGACTGGGCGAGGGGACCGACGGCCTGGGTCCCCGGCGTGCCCGGCGGGGAAAGCACCGGCGAGATGCGGAGGCGGCCCCGGCTCCCGAGCAGCGGGCGCCGGACAGGACGAGGCGGGACCGTACGGGAAGCAGGAGTGGCGGGGTGGGGGTGACGTACAAGTACTTCGGCGCCCCGGACGGCGCGACGGCGGCCCGGGTACCGATCTCGATGCGGCCCGAGGAGCTCGGCGGTGACGAGCTGGGCATGGGCGGCATGTTCACGAAGATCAAGCCGGAGACGATGGCCGCGATGGTCCTCACCGGCATCGAGGGCATACCCCTGCACAAGGTCCCCCCGCTGGAACTGGTCGTCCTCCACCCCGACTACGCGGTCGTGAAGCTCCCCATGACGGTCGTCGACCCGCTGCGGGGCGTCGGCGAGGAGTCCGTCGGCGCCGCGGCCTTCATCTGGTCCACGGTCCCCGACCGCGGCGGCCCCCGGGACGCGTTCAACGTCTACCAACTCCTGCACGAGTGGCAGGACTTCAGCCACCGCCTGCACGACGCGGGCCACCAGGCCTACTGCCTGGTGTGGCCGTGACCCGACGGTTTCCCGGTTAACCGCCGGGGAACGACCTGGGAACGTCACGGAGTACTCCGGTGCGCGCCGCGCCGGTGCGCCGAGCGTGCGTCCTTCGTACGCTGGCTCCGTAGGGGGAAGTGCACCGTCGGGTCCGTGCCGGGGGAAGGGGCGGGGCAGTGGCCGAGGGGGACTGGCAAGACACGCCCGCCGCGGGACGGGTGCGCGTGCTGTCACCGCGCGGGACCGTGCACGGCGCCGGCATCCTGGTGGCGCCCGGGCTCGTCCTGAGCTGCGCGCACGTCGTCGCGGGCGCCCTGGGCGCACGCCCGGGACCGGCCCCGCCCGCCGATCCGGTGCTGCTCGACGCCGCCGGGTTCCCCGACGCGCCACGCGGCACGGCCACGGTCGTGGCGGGCGGCTGGTTCCCGGGCCCCCTGGACGGCGCGCCGGGCGGGGACCTCGCGGTCCTCGCCACCGACTGGCGGCCGCCCGACGCCGTCCGCCCGGCGCCCCTCGGCCGGTGCGACGCGCCCCCCGGCCGCGAGGTGCGGATGTACGGCTACCCGGGCCGGGCCCCCGACGGGCTGTGGGCGACGGCCCGGCTCGCGGGCAGCGGAGGCCCCCACCCGCACTGGGTGCAGCTCGACGGCACGGGCGCCACGGCCGCCTGGATCGCGCCCGGCTTCAGCGGCGCGGGCGTCTGGGACCCGGCCGCCCGCAGGGTGGTGGGCATGGTCACCGCCGCCTTCAACGACCGGCAGACCAGGGCGGCCTGGATGCTTCCCCTGCAGGAGGCGGCCCGCGCCTGGCCGGACCTGGCCCCGGCGCTGGACGGCCACGGCCCGCCGCCCGCCCGGCCCGTGCCCGCCCCCGAGCCGCCGCTCCCCGACGACCGGGCCCAGTTCGCCCTCGCCGACGCCCTGTTGGGCATCCGCCACGTGGAGGAGGACGGCGGGGCGGCGCTGCGGCAGCTCCTGCCCGCGCCCCTGCGCCACGGGATACGCAGCCACCCCCGGCCCCGGCTCCAGCTCTTCCACCTCGTACAGGCCTGCGTGGACCACCGCGAAGGGCGCCGGGCCCTCGTCGACGCGGTGCGCCTGCTCGACGACGGCTCGCGGCCGGCGCGGGCGGCGCTGGCCCTGCTCGACGAGCTCTGGCCCGCGGACCCGGGCGGCGATGCCCGGTGACGCACTCCTGGGGACCGCCCAAGATCGTGCTCGACGCCCTGGACGGCGTGCCGGCCTTCGACGAGTCGGCCACCCTTCGCGAGTGCACCCGCATGGTGAGCCGGAGCCTGCGCGCGACCATCGCCGTGCCGGACAGCGCCCGGCGGCGCACGTATCTGTCGTCCCTGCTCATGGCCGTCCTGGAGTACCCCGACGGGCTCCAGGTCCTCGGCGGCGTCGTCGAGCTGCTCGAAGGCAACACGCGCTACACCGAGCGCGTACGGACCGCGATCGCCGTGGCGGAGGTGCCCTTGTTCCCGCCGGAGGACTGGGAAGCCCTGATGAAGCTCCTCGGCGACCTGAGCGTGCTCGACGTCGCCGGGGCGTACCAGGACGCCATGCGGCACGGCGCCGACCCCCTGCCCGCGCACTGCACCGAGCCCTGGCTCGCCGTCGTGCACGCCGCCACGCTCAACGCCCGCCCCGGCGACGTGCCGCCCTGCGTGCTGCTCGTCGAGCACTTCGCGCGCCACGCCAAGGGCCGGCAGCAGCAGGACCTGCTCGCCTGGGCGCAGGAGCACCGCGCCTGCCCCGAGACGTACCGCGCCGAGCCCGCGCGCCCGGCCGGGCAGGCCCGCCCGGCCGCTTATCCGGAGGTTCCGGCCACAACCGGTGATACGGGACTTGCCGTGGCGGCGGGGGCGGAATCCGGCCTTTTTGGCGGTGGGACCGGTTCCGGACGCGGGGTGCGCGGCCCCCGGCCGGTGCGGGTCGTCGGGCAGGACCCGGTGTGGGCGCCCAGCGCCTGCCTGCTGATCCGGCTGCGCCCGCTGCCCGACCCCGACCACGAGGACGAGCGGCTCCTGTCGTACTGGTGGCAGATCGGGGGCCCCGAGCCGTACCCGGTGCGCGGCGGGGACCTGCGCGTGGACGTGGCGGAGCTGCCCGAGCAGGTCAAGTCGCTGGTGGAGGAGGCCGAGACGGGCTGGGCCTACTTCTGCAAGGAGGACCTCACCCTGGAGTTCGTGCTGCCCAGGGAGCTGCTCGGGCTGCCCGTCGAGCAGTGGGCGAAGCGGGGCTTCCACGGCGCCGACGGCAGCCTCGGGGAGGACCACCCGGTGCTGCTTCGCAGCCTCGAAAGGATGGAACGCCCGGACACGCATGGACGCTGGGCGCGGCGCTGGGACGCGCTGCTGACCGGTCGCGCGGGCCCCGTCCACTGGTTCCCCGACGACGGCCGCTCCCGGCTCCTGTCGGACCCCCGGCGCGTCATGGTGGTCCTCAGCGACACCCCGGGCCGGGCCGGTGGCGACTGCTCCGGGGTCGACGAGCTGGCCGAGTCGCTGCGCGCCGGAGTCCCGATCGTGGTCTGGGACAGGCGGGGTGGTGTGGACCCGGTGTTCCGCGACGAACTGGCCGACTTGGCCGCTCGCACAGGAATCCACCAACTACCTGATGCCGTCCGGTCGTTGCGCATAGAGGCGAAAGGCGGGGATGCTGCTGAGGGCGACTGTGCCGCGTCCGCGCTCGGGCGCCACGCGGCACTGCTCTGGGACGATCCGTACCGCCTCCCGGGCGGGGGCGGGGCCATGGCGGATTCTTCCGCACAAGGGGGAGGGTAGGCGCGATGCTTCCGGAGGACGGCGTGGACCGAGGGGTCCGTCCGGTCGGTGCCGCGCGCGCCGGGGACGTCCGGTCACAGGACACGGCCGCAACTCCCGGCACGGCGGACACCGGGGACACGGGCACCGCAAGGACCCCAGGATCCACGGAGACCACAGGGGCCACGGAAACCACAGGGGACCCGGACGGCTCCGGTGACCCGGCCGCCTCCGACACCCCGGACGGCTCCGGTGACCCGGCCGCCTCCGACACCCCGGCCGCCCCGGCGGGCTCCGCCACGGGCCCCGCGGCGGCCTCCGCCTCCGGCGACGGCGCACCGCCCGGAGCGCACCTCCCCGGCTCCGACCGCTGGTGGATCTACCGCGGTTCGGGACAGCCGCTGTACGACACCGACCTGCGCGAGCTCCTCCCCGACCCGCCGCCGTGGCGCAGGTTCACCGGCGGGCCCGTGATGCCGCCGGCCCCGGCGGACGACGAGGAGGCCGAGCGCCGGCTCGGCAAGCCCTCGGGGCGCCTGCCCGCGTCCGACCAGCTCCGGCGCGAGGCGGACATGGTCAACGCCGCCCTGCTGCTGCGGCGCCCGCTGCTCGTGACCGGCCGCCCCGGCACCGGCAAGAGCAGCCTCGCCTACCGCATCAGCCGCGAGCTGCGCCTCGGCCGCGTGCTGCGCTGGCACATCACCAGCCGCACGACGTTGCGTTCGGGACTGTACGGGTACGACGCGATCGGCCGCGTCCAGGACTCCGCCGCCCTCCGCGCCGCGGCCGACGGCGCCCCCGCCGCGCCCACCGGGGCCGCCGGCCGCCCGGGTGATCGCGCGCCGGGCGAGGACCAGCTCCCCGGCATCGGCGACTACGTCCAACTGGGCCCCCTCGGCACGGCGTTGCTGCCGTACGAGACGCCCCGCGTGCTGCTGGTCGACGAGCTGGACAAGTGCGACCAGGACCTGGCCAACGACCTGCTGAGCGTCTTCGAGGAGGGCCAGTACCCCATCCCCGAACTGCTCCGGGCCCGGCGGCGCCACCCGCGCGTGACCGTCCTGACCGACGACCCGGAGGGCACCGCCGAGATCGTCGGCGGCGTCGTGCGCTGCCGGGCCTTCCCGGTCGTGGTCATCACCTCCAACGGCGAGCGCGAGTTCCCGCCCGCCTTCTTACGCCGCTGTTTGCGGCTGCATATGCCCGATCCGGATCACACCCAGCTCGCCGACATGGTGACGGCCCACCTCACGGAGGGGGCGGTCACCCGCGCCGGGGACGGCGGCGACCTCATCGAGCGGTTCCTGCAGCGCAGCCAGGAGCGCGGGGGCCTGGCCGTCGACCAACTGCTCAACTCCGTGTACCTGGCGACCTCGGGCCGCTTCCCCGCCGACGAGGGGGCCCTGGCGGAGCTGGTCGACGCGCTGTGGCACCGGCTCGACGGAGCGAAGGCGGAATCGAGGCCGGGATGACGGCCGCGTCCGCGGAGCCGCCGTTCCAGGCCGCCCGGGAGTCCGGGCGGGCCGGGCGGGCCCCGGCCGCCCCGGAGCCGGAGACGCCGACGTGGACGGAGCTGGCGGACGCCCTGTACCTGGCGGCCTGCCAGGACGCCGCGCTGCCGGTGTTCCCCGCGCCGCCGCCCGCGCACCCCCCGGGCCGGGCCGCACGCGCGG